>JBBSVB010000007.1:0-18604 GCA_038233875.1 Actinomycetales bacterium
TACGAAGATCCGGCTCATCACCCGCATCGCCTTCGGATTCCGTTCACCCGAGGCACTGATCGCCCTGGCCATGCTCAACCTCGGCGGCCACCGCCCGGTCCTCCCCGGCCGGAAATGACCCACGGATGTGTCAGAAGAGCCGGAAATGAGTCCGTCCGTGTCGGTCAGTTCGAGTTCGGTTCGACTGGTCGACTCGAAGAATGGTTCAGCGTCGAGCATCAGGACCGAGCGTGCAGCCTCTTCGTTCGGCTCAGGTTTGCGGAGCAGCCAGATGGCGGTGCCGATGCCGGTGTGAGCGAACACCCCGACAGGTAGCGAAACGATCGCCTCGACCACTCCCGTCTCGACGAGGTACTTCTGAATGTCACTGTGGCGGGGCGTAAGACTCCCCTGCGGCAGCACGACAGCGGCACGACCGCCCGGTCTGAGTGCGTGTTGGGCAAGGAAGAGCCACGCGTAGTCATCCTTCGCCAGTTGCAAGATGACGCGCGCCGTGGTCACGGACTCGTCTTGCGCACGCTGTGCCGCCGCACTTCGGAGCCCTGCCCACCCTACGATCTGATGGCCTTGCTCAGGGGTCAGTCGAAGCCCCCAAGGAGGTTGGAGAAGCACCGAGTCGGCGACCCCTTCATTGACCTCATTGAAGGCATCTCCGCGTCGGATGTCGGTGCCGAGTCCGGCCATTTGCAGTCGCATTCGCGCGATCCGCCCCGGTTCAGCAGCCATCTCTACTCCGAGCACAGAAATTTGCTTGTACGCGGCAGCGGCGGCAAGGAGGTCGTTCCCTTGCCCGCAGGCTGGGTCAAGCACGGTATCCCCGTCATGCACGACCATGCGGACCAGCAGGCTGGCAAGGGCTTCGGGCGTCTCCCGCTCGCCACTTTCACGGGTCTGTGTGCCAGCAAGCGCCAATAGCGCTTCGAATGAGGCACGCATCAAGTGCGCGGCGTGCGCGGCGTCAGTCGCGTCTACCTTCGAGATTAGGGCGATGACCCGGCGCAGCACGTCCAGATCAGTGTCGTGAGCCGATGGGGCAAACTTCGGACCAAACACCCCTCCTGTAACCATGAGCAGTGCGATCCGCTCCTCCTCTCCTCTCGCAGCACTCGTGAGGCGATCCCAGTCGTTCTTGTGGTGCTGGTCGGTCAAGGTGACCCATCGGATGAAGAGAGTGCGGAGAGCGAGGTCGAGCCCACGACCGAGCCCCACTGCACGGACTGCGTCCAGAAGGTTCCAACTCAGCCTGTGTGCAAGTGCCTCGTCATCGGGGTCCAGTGCGCCGATGGTGTCCCCAGTCATCCGGTCTCCTCGTCAAGGACCCATGTGCGCTTGAGCGGAATGGATAGGCGGATGTCGTCGGGGAGGCGGTCGTAGACGTTGAAGAGTTGCTCGATGATGTCGTCGGCTTCCCACACACGTAGGACTAGGCGGTCGGTTCGGATTTCGGCGCGGGCCTGCTTGTTCAGCCCGCCCCATGCAACGAGCAGTCCTTGGTCGGCCCGGTGCTGGCTGATCGCTCCTTGGAGGCCACGTACGACGGTGGAGCCGATGGGGCCGTCTTCTGACTTGACCTCGACGATGAGGGTGGGTGAATCGAGCCCAAGAGGTCCGCGACCGGCGATGATGTCGACGCCTTGGTCCGGGCCGGGCGGAGACACGTCGCACACGTAGCCCTCGACTCGGAGGATGGCGGCGACGAGTTCGGTGAGCCGGTGGCCCTTGAAGTTCTCGATGAGGTGGGTGCGTACCCGGTCGCGGATCGCTTCAAGGGTCGGTGCGGGGTCGGGGTCGACCACGTTGTCGGCATCATCCGACGGCGTCGTTGGCGACGGGTGCGTCGTGGGCTTGGCTGGTCCCGGCGTGCCTGCGTTGCCGGGGTCGACACCGGTTTCCATCACCTTGCGCAGTCGTGCTTCGGCGTTGTGCTTGGAGGCTTGGAAGATCGTCATTGCGCCGTTGATGGTGTTGAGGAGGTCGTCCTTGATCGCCGCGCGGGATACGTCGGTGGTCTTCCAGTCCACGGCGATGGTGTGACGGCGGTCTTGGGGGGCTTCTGGGTGGTAGGCGTAACCATTGGTAACGACGCCGATGGCGATTTTCTTCGTGGTTTTGAGCGGCATGACGATCAGGTCGCCGGGCTTAATGGAGTCGCGTAAGGCCCAGAGTTGTCCTGTGAAGTTCGCTTGGCGACCTTGCGGCGCGGTGGGGAAAGCAGCGCCGATGGCGGCACGGACTTTGTCTTTGGTGTTCGCGGGCGATAGGTCAGCGACCTCGTGGAAGTCAGCACCTGAGAGGCCCTTGTCGAGAGCCCATTGCTCGCGCTCTCCGTACTTTCCGGCGCGGACGATCCATGCGGTCATTGGTTGGCCTCTGCCTTCTCGCGAATGGTCTTGTAGAACTCGTTGCCGATCATGGTGGTGAGTGCCTCACGGAAGTCGGGCTTGTCGAGGAACGCGGTCAGGAGTGAGTCGTTCGCGGTGTGACGGTCGATGATGACGCCTTCGAGGAGGTCATCGAAGACGGTCATGAACTGGTCGATGTCGTTGTTGACGGCGACGGCTTGGGCACGCTTGTTGGACGCGACTTCGACTTCGATTTGCTCGAAGAACAGTTGGTCGGCCTCGGTCAGATTGAGACCGAACCGGTCGTTGAGCAGTTCGATGATCGAGGAGAGTTTCTCGATGGGCTGCTCGACCTGCTTGCCGCGTCCTTCGCCGGTGTGCCCCGTGGTCTCGGAGTCATCTTCGGTCACTCCCGTGATGGAGGCGTTGGTGAGGTTGCCCTTCTCCATACGCAGGTGGGTGAGCACGGCAGCGTCGGAGAGGTCGGGGGTGTCGTCGTCTTCGGTGCGTGGAAGTCGGGCAAGGAGGATCTTCCCGTAGAGGTAGAGCCGTTCCATGTCGGTGGAGTTGAACGGGACCACGTGGGCGAGGAAGGCGTAAAGCCGCACGTAGTCACGCAGGGCTGTGCGGAAGTCTTCCCGGTCCTCTTCTTCTTCGATTGCGAGGAACCGGGCGACAGCGAGGTCCGTCTCGGCGTACAGGGTTTCGTGGGTGCCGGTGGTGTCGGCGAGGAACGCTGCAACCACCGTGTCCATCTCGTCGGTGTCGAGGATCCCGGCGTCGAGGACTCGGGTCTTGAGGTTGGACAAGAGATTCGGGTCGGTCGGTTGCGCCCACGTGCGCTCGTAGAACGGCGCGAACGCTTCCCGCATGTCCTCGGCTGTGTTGACGAAGTCGAGAACGAACGTGTCCACCTTGCCGGGGTGGGTCCGGTTGAGCCGCGAGAGCGTCTGGACTGCTTTCACGCCGTCCAACTTCTTGTCCACATACATGGTGTGTAGCAGCGGCTCGTCGTACCCGGTCTGGTACTTCTCGGCCACGACGAGAACTTGGTATTCATCGGACTTGAACTTCTTCGGCAACTGCTTCTCGCCGAACCCGTTCATGGCAGCCTCGGTGACGCCCTTCTCCGGGTCGTTGGGGTCCACGGGGTTGTCCGGGTCCAGCACGGTCCCGGAGAAAGCCACGAGCGCGTGTAGGTCCTTGTAGCCCTTCTTCGCGACGTAGGCGTCGATGGCTTCCTTCATTCGCACGGCGTGCAGCCGGGACCGGGTCACGACCATCGCTTTGGCGTGTCCGCCGATCTTCTCGGAGGTGTGGGCACGGAAGTGCTCGACGATGATCTCGGCCTTCTGGGAAAACGCAGAGGGATGCAGGGACACGAACCGGGCGAGCGCGGCTGCGGCCTTGCCCTTCGGGACCTCAGGGTCCTTGGCGGTCAGGCCGTTCGCGAGCCGGTAGTAGGTGCCGTAGGTGAGGTAGTTGGCAAGAGTGTCGAGGATGAATCCTTCCTCGATGGCTTGTCTCATCGAGTAAAGGTGGAAAGGGATGAACCGCTCACCGTCTGGCGCGGACGGGTCAGCGATGCGCTCACCGAACCGCTCAAGCGTCTTCTGCTTCGGGGTTGCGGTGAACGCGAAGAACGACAGGTTGTCCTGCTTCCCGCGCGCCTCGACCGACTTCCGCAGAGCGTCTTGCGGGTCACCCGCAGCCGCTTCAGCGGCAGCCTCGGCCTTCTCCGCCTCATCGAGCGCCTTGTCTCCCTGCACACCGGAGAGCACAGCCTTGAGGTCCTTGGCTGCCTCCCCCGATTGTGAGGAGTGGGCCTCGTCGACGATGACCGCGAACCGGGCACCGTTCAACTTCGTCGCCTCATCCGCGATGACAGGGAACTTCTGCAACGTCGTGATGATGATGCGTGCCTTCGCTGAGGCCAACGCCTCACGCAACTGTGAGGAGTGCTCGTCAATCTTCTGGATCGTGCCTGCGGTGTGGTCGAACGAGGTGACCGTGTTCTGCAACTGCCGGTCCAACGCCACCCGGTCGGTCACGATGATGACCTTGTTGAACACCGGCTGGTCGGTCCCGAGGCCGACCTTCACCGCACCCGGCCCGAGGTCCTTCGCGTCCGAAGGGGTGTGGAGGCGGGCAAGGGTGTCGGCGAGCCACGCGATGGAGTTCGACTTACCTGAGCCGGTGGAGTGCTCCGGGAGGTAGTCGTGACCCGGCCCGTACGACTGAGCATGCGCGGTAATCTTGCGGACCAGATCCCACTGGTGGAAGCGCGGGAACACGAACTTCCGCTCATGCGGCTTAATCTTCGTGGTCGGGCGACGCTTCCCATTCTTGTCCGTCGTGTCCTCGTGCACGTAGGAGCCGAGGATGTTCAACCATGCGTCACGAGCCCAGACCTGCTCCCACAGGTAGGCGGTCTTGTACTTGCCCTTCACGACCGGGTTGCCTGCCCCGCCCATCTGACCGGCTCCCCCGGAGCCCTGATTGAACGGCAACCAGCGGGTCTTGTCCTTCGCCAGCCGGGTCGTCATTGACACCAAATCCTGATCGACCGCGAAGTGCACCAACGACCGCGCACGGAACAGCAGGTCGTTCGGGTTGCGGTCAGACTCGTACTGCGTTTGGGCCTGCTTCACACCCTGACCGGTGATCTGGTTCTTCAACTCCGCCGTCGCCACCGGCACGCCATTCAGGCACAGCAGCACGTCCACGGAGTCGCCCGTGTTGGACTCCGAGTGGTGCACTTGCCGCGTCACCGTCAACCGGTTCGCGTCGTACAGGTCCCAAAGTTCAGGGGTGATCCGGTGCGCCGGGGCGAAATAGGCGAGGTCGAACTTGATCCCCATCTCCTCGACACCCTTGCGCAGCACGTGGATAGTTCCGCGCGAGTCGATCTCGTCCGCGACCCGCTTCGCAAACATCTGCTGGGCTTTGTCCGGCCCGCCGCGCAGACCGACCAGCCGGTCCCAGTTCTCCACCTGCGTCGCACCGATGAACGTGAACAACTCCCCCGTGTCCAGCCCAAGGTCGACCCGGTACGACTGGGCCGAGCCCCGCTCCCAGCCGGTCTTGAGCAAGTGCGCTTCAATCGCCGCCTCAAACGCCGACTCTGTGTGCTGCTTCGCCATCAGATCCCCCGCCCGCTCGCTGTTGCCACGTCAAACTCACCCGTCACTGCCGCTGCGATCAGCGACTCCTTGCGAAGCGTGAGGGCTTCGATCTCCGCATTCATCTCCCACACAGCGCTATCGGTTGTCCGCCGCTTCTCCCGCAGACGAGCGACCAAGGACGTCATTTCTTGCGGCTCCGGGAGTGGGATCCTAAGCGAGCGAATGATTTCTTGATTCAGGTTGGGTTGCCCTGATCCGACCGCCAACTGCACTATCTGATCCTTGTGCGCTTGGAACCAGTGGAATGCCCATTCCGTTAAGCCCGGCTCCACAGAGGTCAAAACGCAGCACGCTTGATTGACGCATGCAGGCACGTCGAGGAGAGCCACTCTGCCCTTCGTTGACCCTTGCCCGTACATCGCGACCACAAGAGCGTCAACCCCGTAAACACGGAGAGTCGAAAATTCGGCAAGAGCAGTCCGCGAGACTTGTTTTGAGGTCGCCGACAGCCGGGTGTTCCTA
The DNA here is from genome assembly GCA_038233875.1 of Actinomycetales bacterium. GTDB lineage: Bacteria > Actinomycetota > Actinomycetes > Actinomycetales > Dermatophilaceae > Ornithinicoccus. The sequence continues at coordinate 5,990 of JBBSVB010000007.1, forward strand.
ACATCGCCAGTATTGACCCAAGGCACCTCGCCGTCGTAGTAGACCGGTTTATCACTAGGTGGGGTTGTTCCACTACCTGTGCGAAACAGCCAAGCGATCTTGGGAATGCTCCAGTTCGCTGCGATCTCCGGCATCCACGTCACGCCGCTCGGCTTCGATTGCGCAGCAGACCCAGTCGTCGTCACTTGCATGGAGAATTGCTGGTACAGCAACGCCAAGGCCCCGACCTGCTGGTTCCGCATCTGGACTACCGCGTCGATCTTGCCGCATTGATCGTCGAGGAACGAAGCGATCCGGCGCTGGACCTCTACCGGCGGAAGCGGCGTCGGGAGTGACCCGATGTGCTGAAGGTTAAGACCATCTCGGGCATCACCACCCGTCATGTGCCGAAGTGTTTGGTAGTTCGCTGTAAGCCAGAAGTGCAGGTACCGGTAGTCCAGCCTTGGGCCGGGAACGATGGCAGCCATCGACTGGTTGCATGTGCTTGCTATCTCAAGGCGAGCGGACATTCCCTTGGTCTTTCCCTGTCCCGCGAGAGCGACAAGCACGGAGCGCGCAGGAACCCATCTGGCGCTGCTCTGTTGTACCGCTTCCGTTGTTATCAGAGTCGAAGGCTGGTGAATGGCCCAATCATTGACAGCACCTGAGTTCAACCACGGAACGGTACCGTCTGTCCAGTAGTCGAGGTTTGCTTTGTCGGGTGTACCGCCAGCGTAGATATCAGCCAACCAGCGTAGGTTCGCACTTGCCCAATTGGCGGGAGGGACGCCTGCAACCGCTTGCGGCATCACGCGATTTCTCCTAACAGCGTGCGGATTCGGGCCTCGCGCTCGGCGATTTCGGCGTCCAAATCTGCGACAGGACGGGGCGGCGCGTAGACGTAGAAGTGGCGAGTGAACGGGATCTCGAAGCCGATCCTCGCCTTGGCGTGATCGATCCATGCGTCGGGTGCGTAGGGATGGACTTCTCGTGCGAGGTATTCGTCGGGGTCCTCCCCGAGGGGAACGTTCTCGAAGTCGCGAAGGTCCGGGTCGGGGAGGGGGTTGCCCTTGCGGTCAGTGATGACCTTCGCTTCGCCGTCGGATGTGGCTGCGGCGGCGATGACGGCCTTCTTGAGTGGTGCGGAAAGGGCGACACCATTGAGTTCGCGGGTAAGTGCTGCGACAAAGTCCTTCTCGTCGGAGTACGAAACTTCGCGGAGCGCTCCAAGGATCTTCTCGGCTTCAGCGAGCATGCGGTCGGTCTCATCTTGGGCCTCGTCGAGGGTGTCGCCGATGCCGAGGCCGATGCGGTACTTCGTGAAGTGGGGGCTGGCAGCCACAGTCTTGATGGTGTCGTTGGTGACTTCCCAGCGGCGGCGAAGCGGCTGTTCGACGGTGATGCGTTGGTAGCCGAATGCTTCGTTGGGGGGGATTTTGACGCGGCTGTCGTCTTCGTTGAGTTCCGGGGCGTCGTGGTAGAGCCGGGTGAGGTCGGCGATGGTCTGGTCGGTGAGGTAGTTGCGCTTGTTGCCGAGGCTCTTGCGCATCTTGGTCGCGGAGCCGCGTGCGTCGATGAGGGCGACCTTGCCCTCCCTCTCCTTGCGCTTGCGGTTGGTAAGGACCCAGAAGTAGGTGTTGATGCCGGTGTTGTAGAACAACTGGTCCGGTAGGGCGACGACGGCTTCGAGCCAGTCGTTCTCGATGATCCACTTGCGGATGTTGGACTCGCCGGACCCGGCGGCTCCAGAGAACAGCGGTGAACCGGAGAACACGATGGCGAGGCGGGAGCCGCCAGTCACGGTGTCGCCGTCGAGGTGAACCGGCTTCATCTTGCTGATCATGTGTTGGAGGAACAGGAACGACCCGTCAGACGAACGTGGGAGACCGGCTCCGAAGCGACCCTCGTCGCCTTCGTTCTCGGCTTCGGCGATGAGGGGTTCGGCGTACTTCTTCCAGTCCACACCGAAGGGCGGGTTGGCAAGCATGTAGTCGAACCGCTCGTCGGTGTGGCCGTCAGCGGAGAGGCTGTTGCCAAGCACGATGTTCTCGGGGTTCTCACCCTTGATCAGCATGTCCGAGCGGCAGATGGCCCACGTCTCAGGGTTCAGTTCCTGCCCGTAGACCTCAAGGTGTGCCTCGGGGTTCAACTCGGTCAGGTACTCCTGACCGGAGGAGAGCAGACCGCCGGTGCCGCAGGCGGGGTCGAAGAGGGTGCGCACCGGTGCGGGACCGGAGAGGGCCTTCTCGTCTTCGGAGAAGAGGATGTTGACCATCAACTTCACGACCTCGCGAGGTGTGAAGTGCTCTCCGGCGGTCTCGTTCGCCATCTCGGAGAACTTCCGCAGGAGTTCTTCGAAGATGTAGCCCATCGCGTGGTTAGAAACCACGGACGGGTGGAGGTCGATGTCGGCGAACTTGGCAACGACCTGATAGAGCAGCCCGGCCTTGTCGAGGGTGGCGATGCGCTCAGCGAACCGGTACTTCTCCAGCACGTCGGCAGCACCCGAGGAGAACCCGGACAGGTAGGAGGTCAGGTTCGCCTTGATGTTCTTGTCGTCGTTCAGCAGCGTCGCGAACGACAGTGGGCTCGTGTTGTAGAACGGTGCGCCAGAGACCCGTTCGAGAATCGGGTCGACATTGCCGACCTTCCCTTCAAGGGCTGCCGCGCGTTCGATGACCTGCTGCTTGGTGGGTTCAAGCACGCAGTCAAGGCGACGGAGAACGACGAAGGGGAGAATGAACTGGCCGTACTCGTGCGCTTTCACGTCTCCACGCAGGAGGTCGGCGACAGACCAGATGAATCCGACCTTGTCGCTGAACCCGTCGACCCCGCTCATACCTGCTCCGCTCACGTCACTCGTCACCGATTCTCTATCGGCAGCCTCAGACGTTACGTGCTGGATCCGACAAGTCGGCGGCTATCGGGCCGAGATCTCGCGAGCGAGGGGATGCCTGTTGGCTTCGTATACAACGGGTCAATCGGTTCCGGCTGCTGTGTGCTCGTGCTCGTCGGAAAGAACCGATCACAACCGCAGGACGGGGTCGGTCTCCTCGGGCTGGTTTTCGTGGATGTGTGGCGTAGGAGGGCGCCCGGGGGCCTGTTGCGCCGGTTCACCGGCACTCCGGTCTCAGTTTGCGAGGCAGGGTCTTCGCAGGCGTTCTTGCTCCATATATTTGCGGGTCGGTCAGCCTCCCGCTTCGCGCGTGGCACGCCTGCCGGACCAGCCGGTGGCGACACGACGGTGGCTGGGGGTGTGCCGTTCTTGGGTGCACCGGTGTACCCGGCACCCTGAGGCGGCAGCCGCATCGGCCCACTCATTTGTTTGGAAGGACGACCGCTGCGTAGGCGATGAGGGTTGCGGTGTCCCGGTTCGCTTCTGCCCAGCCCAGCGGGGTTAGGCCGTCAAGTTCGGGGGCGGGTGTGTTGATGAGGACTGCGATGGTCCACGGGTCGTGGTCGCGGAGGGTCGCCATGAACACCCGTAGTGCGGGTTTGACCTGCACTTTTCCGGTCCGCTTCTCGAACTGGAACACGGGGTAGAACACTCGGTCACTGTCGCTGGGAGTGACACCGAGGAGGCCCCCGGTGGCTCGCTGACGGTCTAGTTCGTCGGGGGTGATGTTGAGGCGGTTGGCTGTGTGGTCGGCAGTCCAGAAGGGGTCTACGACGTCCAGCAGGGTTGCTGTGTCGAGGCCGGGAATGCGGGCCTTCCGCTCGGCAAGGTAGGCGTGGACGTCGAAGCCGTTGGCGGCGGCAAAGGTGTCGGAGTCGATCGGTGTTTCGTTTGCGGCTAGCCGCTCACGAACACGCTCGGCATACATGCCGTCAATGTCATCGGGGTTCATGCACCATTGTCCCCCACCGCAGCAGCGGCGGCTTCGCCCTGTGGTGGCACGCCGAACCGGTGAAAGTAGTCGTTGAGTTGAAAGATGTAGGCCAATTCGTTACCGGACGTGTTGAGGGGTGCAGCGAGACCGGAGCGCGACGGCTCGCCGCCGCGAAGCCGAGGCGGGGTCGAGCGCGGCGAACGGCTGAGCGCGGCGACTTACCGGCTGGCGATTGGGTGTCGGCTCGTGAAGCGGCGCAGATGCTGGGTGTCACCCCGGTGTGGGTGCGCCGGTTGGCGTCGGCGGACCGGCTCCCCCACATCGTCCGTGCCGCAGAGTTCAAGTTCCGACGCGACCACATGCTTCTGGTGGCGAACGCCCGCCGGGCTCAACGGACCCGTTCGGTGAGCAACGGGTCGAAGGCTGCCTAATGCGCGCCGCCCTGCGGCTCCTCGGGGTGGTTTTCGTGGGCGAGGTCGTGCAGGTGTCGTAGGAGCGCGACGGTTTCGTCTTGGGTCAGGTCGTCGAACCAGCCCGGTGGCAGTAAAACGTCTCGGTGCATGGGGTCCTCCGTGGAGAGCAGGGTCTCCGGCGGGTGACGGACAGACTCGGCACGTTCACTCCTACCTGCTCGACCATGCTTGTTCGGACCGGGACGTCCGGACGGTACTCCAGCCGTCAAGGGCTATTGCGAGTTAGCGTCGCGGAGTTTGCGCCGAAGGGGGTCGGCCTGAACCATCACTTCTTTGCAGGCCGCGAACATGTCTTCGACTTGCCGCTTCGTGAGAGTGCGCCGGTTGCCGTAAGCCGACGCCATCGCGACTACCCGTGCCATCTCGTCGATGGCGTCTACGAGCCCTCGTACGGCGTGGTCGATTTCCGGCTCGGCACTCGCAGGAGCACTGTCGCTCGGAGGGACACGGCGACCGTCAACAAGCGCATCTCGCTGTGGCTGGCACCGAGCACAGGAGCGTTGTCTGGTGCCGAGAACGGTCTGACAGAAGGGACACCACCTGTCGTTACTTGGTGAGAGCCGCTTGAGCCCTACGCCCCTTCCGGGCGCGGGATGAGTGAGCCCGAACGGCTCGAACTGCACCGGCTGGTTCTCGTCAGGGAGGGCGCGGACCTGCTGGTTGGTCATCTTCTTGCCCACTTGCAGAGTCACGCGATCTCGTTCCGTCCAAGGGTGATTGCCGGTAGTTCGCCGGTTGTTACCGGTAGTCCCCGGTAGTTGCCGGTAGGTCCCCGGTAGTTAGAGACCCGCCCACGAAGCCCACTTGAGCGGACCACATGCGGGCTGGCCTGCACGTTCAACGGTTGCTTGCGGCTATGTATATCAACGGACGGAGGGCTTTCCGGTAGTTAGCGGGAGTTTCCGGTAGATCGACTGGGTGGACGGCTTGGGCCGAATGTTCTCGGTGTAAGCACCACCCGCCACCGAGTACCAAGGAGATTCACCGAAATGTCGAACCGTCCCGTTTCACCTCTTGCCACCGCCGCCACATCCACCTACGCTCCTAAGAACGTCGAACACATGTTCGATCACTTCACCGGAAGCGAGACCGGTCATGGAAAGCAGATTTCAGCGGAGTCCACTCCGCACCTGCTGATGGCCCAGTCATCTCAGCGTGCGGGCTCCCCCGCAACCCGAGAGGAACTGCTCGCTGTGAAGACCGCTCAGATGGTCGCCGACCACATCGCCGACTCCGCCTACAAGGCAATGACCCGGCTGGGTGACGAGTTCTCCCCCGCGTCGTTCATCGTCGAGGCGGGCCGCGCCGCCGCCGGACTACTCGCCCCCGCGCTCCAGCCGCTCACTGCGGCCCAGCGCGCGGCGGTCGTGGACCGGGCAGTAGACCCCACGTCGTGTGACGAGTCGCTTGACCTCATCCTCGACGGCATCGGCCAGATGCTGCGGACCTACGCCCGCTACTTGAAGCGTCCGGGCTGGACTTGTCTTCAAGACATCGGCTGTGACTACCTCGACGGTCGCGTCATTGCTTGGGTGAAAGACGGATACGTCGTCCTCGACCTCCTTCACACCGATGTCCCCGACCCCGACGACGAGGCCCAAGCAGACGAACTCCGTGACGTGTTTGCGTACATGCTCAATCTGTCCGATGCATTCGGCGTCGAGTTCTACCCCACGCGCACGCCCTCACTAGCGCGCCTTTACACGTGGCACGACGAGTGGTGGCCGATGGGCGGAAAGCACGGTTGTGGCTTCGACTGCACCTCGGATGCGGCATGAGCGCCCCCGGCAGCCCCTTCGGGGGCAGACCCTGCGCGCAGTCGCATGCAGCGCTGCGCGTCGTCTGACGAGCCACAACAGTCGCTCGCCACACCCATCCCAGAAATGCAGAAATCATGACCATCACCAACCTTGTAAACGCACGCCCCGCCACCACCGACCTGTCCCCGTTTCGCTTCGCCGCAGGCGCTCCAAGCCTGTCCCGCGTCTACTCCCGTAGCGAACTGCTCGGGTTCGAGGAAATGCTCGTCGCCGCTCTGCGCGGCTACACCACGGCGGTCGCTCGCCGTTGCCACCGCACCAGCCCGTTCGTCTACGCCGACCGGGTCGCCCAACTAACCAAGCCCGATGGCAGCGACTCCCCCAACGTGTGGAGCAGCCGCCTGCAGACCTTGCTTCACGTTTACGCCGACTACGTGCCGTCAAACGAGTGCGAGTTCGTCGACTCCTTCTCCGAGGAGTACCAGTGCTGGGAGAACGCCGACGGGGACGTTGTCATCGACGTGGTCACCACCCTCACCATGACGGAACTCGCGCCCGGTGAGAGCGAGCACAAGGTCCACGACGCGACCCGGAAGGGCTCCTTGTGCTTCGGTGACCAGTTCCTCGGTGTGCGCCACATCGTCCTCGATGCACCCTATGAAGGGTCGTGGTGTCCGGCGAGCGGTGACCCACAGCCGTTGCACGCGTGCAGCATCGACGGTGCATTCTTCGCTGACATCGACGCCGCTGACTTCGTCGACGGCTACCTCAACGCCGAGGACTTCGATGCCGAGGCTGGTGAGCGGGCATGACGCCGCGCCACGTGCAGGCCGCACGCCTGCACAAGAACAGCAAGACCCGTGGAGCCACGAAGTGGGGCGACAACTCGGTACGGCCGGGCATGTCGTCGTGGCACCTCGCCATCGGACAACTGGTCCACCGGTGCGCCGGAGAACTCGCCGAACACCGCGACGAACCGCGTCACGTTCTGGCCGGACACATCATCGAATGGGTCAACGCCAACGCCAAGGACACCCGCGTGTTTGGGAACCTCCCCAAGGCTCGCGCACAAATCACCTCAATGGCTGGCGCGTACCTGTTCATCTACGCCCCGACCACTGACGCCCAGTACCTCGGCACCGAGTTGGCATTCGACGGTGGACGTCTCGACCTCGCGTGGTTCGTGCCGGACATCGGCGTCGTCATCGACGAGTTGAAGACCACCGCGTGGGTCCGGCTCGGCGTCGACGCGACCATGTTGACCCAAGCCCAGCGGTACCGCGAGTTCGGTGTAGCGGAGTGGGGCGACCGGTTCGCCGGAGTCCGTTTCCTGCCGCTACTTCACCCACACGAAGCACGGTTCATCGACCAGTCCGGCGTTGTGACTCGGCTCGGCGACTCCCCAGCCCAGCACGTCTCGAAGGCAGCGGCATGACGACGCCCAACAAGGACGCCATTGTGACGGCGCTACTCGCATATCGCGACTCTTACGGCGGGGCCATCCCGGACTTCGTTCTCGACACGATGACGACACAGTGGGGAGTGGCGCGTCGGACGATGCGGTGGTGGGTAGCCGAAGCCACAAAGCCCGCCGACCCGGCGCGGGTTCCCGTAGCCGAGACAGACGATGGCGTTAAGACTGAGACGCGTCCACGTGCCTCATTCGAGTTGACCGAAGAGCACCTCACCGTTGTTCGGAGCACCCTGAATGTCAAAGCGGCTCACGGGCTGCTTTTCCCCGACGACGCAAAGGGCGAAGACGGTTGGGTTTCCTATCCGACGTTCGCGCGGGCGTTCAAGAACCTTCCGCCGAGTATTCGTAACGGCATCCTCGAAGGTTGGGACGGGATGGCGAAGCGGCAGGTGTACCTGTCGATGGCTGCGCCGCACCGCAACCACACGTGGCACTTGGACCACACCGAAGCCGACGTGTGGGTGAGCATCCGGGGCGGCAGCATCATCCGCCCTAACGTCTCCATCGTCCGGGACAACGCCACCTCGCTGCGGCTCGCTGCGGTCGCCTACCTCGGACGCCCCAACGAGGACTCAATCTGCGACCTCCTCGCTACCGCAGCGATGCGCCGGGAGTACCAGACTCCCGACGGCCCTGTGGCTGTAGGCGGGCTCCCAGTCCAGTTGGTGCTGGACAACGGGTTGGAGCACTTCGCCGAGGCGGTCACCAAAGGCGCACTCATGCTCGGTGTCGTCATCAACCCGACCAAGGCGTATTACAAGCACCAGAACGGCCCGGCGGAAAGCACGTTCAGCGGCCTGAACAAGCAACTTCTCAAGGGTCTGCCGGGATACAAGAAGGGCGGTGACGGCGACGACGGTCAACCCCTCGTGGCACCGCGCTACGCAGATCAGGTTGACCCCAGCAAAGTGCTGACGATGGAGTCGTTCCAGAAGCATCTGGACAAGTGGCTAGTCGACAAGAACACGACCCAAACGCTGCACCGCCTTGGCGACCAGACCCCGCTGGCCGCATGGGCGGACGACCCGACCATCATCCGCGAAACACCGGCAGAAACGGTCCGCGCGATGATGGCACGCGAAAAGACTGGTCGCGTCGTCAACACCGAAGGCATCCGCTTTCGGGGAGTCGACTACATTGCGCCGGAACTCGGGTACTACCGCGAACGCGGGCTACGGCTCACGGTGCGCTACCTCAAACGCGAAACCCGGTTCATTGACGTGTTCGACGGCGACACATGGGTGTGCACGGCCATCGACCGCACGCTCCTCACCGAAAACCAACGTCGGGCGATTCTCGCTGGGCGCGAACGCGACCTCGACCTACTCAAGCGGGTGAATGCTGCCGCCAATCAAGAACGGCTGCACCGCGCCCACACCAACGATTCAGCCGCCTACGACGAAGACGACGACCTCGACGGTGACGAGTCGGGTGCCGTCCTCGATGCGGTGGACGAGGCCATCGACAACGTCACCGACATGACACAGGCGCGCTCCGCGCGCACCAGCGGCGGAACAACACCTGAGGAGACGGGAGACGCGAACCGTCAGCCATCCCGTTTAGACCTCGACCGGGTCGACCCCACCCGTGTGCGGCGCAGTCGACGGCAACAGGCCCCGTCCACGTCGGAACGCAACGACAAGCGCCGAGCCAAGAAGACCCAGACGAGCCACGAACGCATCCAGCAACGTCCCGGCGCAAACTTTGGAGAAGAAGAATGACCAGCCAAACCCCTCAACAGCGCGCCAAGAACCACCGGCCAGACCTCACCAACCTCGTTCTACCCCCGCGCTTGGAACTCGACCACCCGCTGGTCAAAACACCAAGTTTCCGCTCCGCCCAGTCATGTATGAACACCATCCTCAAACGACAGCGGATTGGACTCATCGACGGACCGCCCGGAACGGGAAAGACTACGTTCGCGCAGTGGGCTGCCGAACGCTGCGGACGGCCCAGCGCCGTCGCGGCGATGCCCGAGAACCCCGCCCCGAACGACTTCCTGCGAGTCAGCATCGTCGCCGTCACCGGTCAGAACCCCTCGGGCCACAACAAAACCGAAATGGAAGCCGAACTCGTCGGCGCTCTGTCCACATGGCAAGGGCTCCTCATCCTCGACGAAATCCAAAACGTCGGTCTACGCGGGCTGACCGAAGCGCGCTACATCCACGACATCACCCGTCCGGCATTCGCGATGCTGCTCGTCGGCTGGGGGGCCAGCAAGACCGTCCGGGAGAACGAGCCGCTCAGTGACCGCATCCGTCAACGCCGACGGTTCAAGGCACTCGAAGGCGAAGACCTATTTGAGACAGTCCGTGCCATCGACGAGCGCCTCGCCCGCGTCCCCGACAACCTGCTGCGCTACGCCGACGACCGATACGCCAAAGGCATCCTTCGACGGTGGGTCGCGCTCATCGAAACCCTGCAGGACTGGGAAGTCGACACGCCCAAGAAGTCTGACCTCACCGACGCCATCATCTCCATCACCGAAGACGAGGTCGCATGATGCTCACCCACTACGAAGCACCCCCTCGGTTCACCCTCGAAGGGTTCGTAGACCCCGCACCGCTCACACGCGCTATCCGGGTAGTTGCACCCCCCAACGCAAGATCGACCCACGCCCTCGCCGGGTCCATCTGCCGCAGCCTCGGCGCAGTCAACGACCGGTACACCAAGAGCAGCGGCTCCACCCTTGTGCTGAGCAGCGCTGCCGCGAAATCACTCGCAGACAACGTCACCGACCTCTACATCGCCGCCGCCGAAGACCTCACCCGACCTGCCATCTACGAGTGCATCGAGTTCGCTGGACTCATCGGCGTGAACCTCCACCTCGTCTTCTCACACGGCCAAGTCCACACCCACAGCGACACCCTCAACGAGATCGGCTCTCAGCACGCCCCCTTCTCCTCGTTGCCCCCACCACTAATCCAGCCCGGAGAATCGCGTCCCGACACCTCACCGACGCCTGAAGAACGCAACCCACGGGAGGACATGACGACGCTGCCCGACGACCACTGGATGACGTTCCGTGCCGCCTACCACGCCACCTTGCCCGCCCCAATGGTCGAGGAGTGCGACGCCATCTATCTCGACGCCTACGCGACCGCCCGAACCAGCGACGCCCGCACCGCCGAGGAAATCGCCGCACTGATCGGCAGCCTTTGGCAACGACTCGGCATCGCCGACCACCAACGCCTTGTGACGTGCCGAGCCGTCCAAGCCGCTTGCTTTCGCCACGGTCTCATCACCCGCATCGACATGCACCACTTCACGCGACACGTCCAACTCAACTACGTCAACCTGATGACCGCCGAGCAATACACGATGCTGCGCCAGTACCTACACCCGTGGCGGGCAGCCGCAGCCGTCCTACATGCGCACCACGTCAGCACAGAACAGTCCCTTGCCTTACGCGCTCACGACGTGACCATAGACGGACACATCCCGTCCCTTGACATCAACCTCCTACCAGAAGCGCGGACACTGCTGGCCGCGCAGCGTTGGCACCAACTCATCACTCAAGAAGCCGACCCGCCCCTGCTCAACGGAAACGTGAACAAAGTCAGGCAAGGCATCCGGATCGTCGTCCAAGAACTGAACCTGCCGCTAATCCCCTACTGGCGCAGCCTGACCAAAGACAAAGGCCGCTCAAACATGGGCATCAAAGTGGAGGCATACCGATGAGGATCACCATCGACCGCGACATCATCACCGACCAGATGAACAACCTCTCGCTATCTGAACGGACGGTGGTCACCCGTTCCGGCTTCCCCACCTTCACGTTCCGTCGAGCGCGCCAAACCGGCGAACTGGAAGGGACCGTGCCGCTACGACAGGTCGCCACCCTTGCGGACACCCTTGGCCTAACACTGGCGCAACTCCTCGCCAGTCCCGAAGGTGAAGTCCCAGCCAACCTCCAACCCCGCACGGCCCAACAAGACGCCGCCCATCTCATCCCTCTCCTAGTTGACATGCCCAAGATGGTCGCCGTCGACCACGTAACCCGAGCGATGGGGTGGACCCAACCACGGACACTCGCAGCCCTTGAGGCCACACCATTTGCCCTCACCGGCACCGGCCTCAAACTTCACGAGAGCAACGGCTTCGTCAAGATCACCCCGATCAACCCCACTGACAAGCAACTCAAGAAAGCCCTCGGCAAGATCCGAAACCTCGGCCTAGGACTCAACGCCGCCGAAGCCGCCGTCCTCGACCGAGTCGTCAACGGCGAACACGTCCTCAATCGCAGCACCGGCAACTCCCAACGAGTGGCGCTGGGAGCGGTCAAGAACATGGGCTGCATCGCACTCAACCACGAAGGCGTCTACGAGATCACCGACGACCTCCGCCTCGCGTTGCCAGACCTATAGCAGGAGAGCAAACGCAAAGGGCCGGTCACTCCGCTTGGAGTGACCGGCCCTTTGCCGTTAAACCTCCACCTCACCGGTGGTGCAGAAACCTCGTGAGATTCAACGGTGCAGAAACCTCGTGATACTCGGTGCAGAAACTCGTGAGATTCGGTGCAGGTTTGGTGAGATTCGGTATCAGCTGCAGCCGCTGGTGCTCCCGCAGCCCTCACACACGAAGCAGCTTCCCGCCGGGCGCATCTTCGTCCCACACGTCATGCACAGCGGGGAGTCGACGGCCACGCCGGTGAGCTTCTCGAAGAGCTCGGCCGAGGTGTGGGCCTCGCCGACACCGGCCCTGGCCGGGACCTCACGGGCCTCGGCGCCGTGGGTGTCCTTGGTCTCGATCACGTCGGCGCGGTTGTCGACGTCACCGCCGGTGGTGGGGAGGTTCCCAGACCCTCGCTCCGCCGCGGTCGTGTCGTCGGTGAGCTCCACCCGCATGAGCTCGCCGGCTCCCCCGGTCTCCTCGAGGGGCTCGTAGGAACCCGTCTCGAGGTGACGCTGGCGCTCCTCGGCGGAGTGGATGCCGAGCATCGAGCGGTCGTCGAAAGACAGGTAGTCCAGCGCCAACCGGCGGAAGACGTAGTCCATCAGCGACTGCGACATCCGGATGTCCGGGTCGTCGGTCATGCCCGAGGGCTCGAAGCGCAGGTTGGTGAACTTCGAGACGTAGGTCTCGAGCGGGACGCCGTA
>JBBSVB010000008.1:0-18480 GCA_038233875.1 Actinomycetales bacterium
AGCCGTAAACGACCCCGGACTCGGTGGCCTTCTCGTAGAGGTGCACATTGAACACTTCGGGCATCTCCGAGAACGACGGAATCTTGTAGGTGCTGGCTGCCTGCGTCGCCAGACGGCCACGGTTGGGGGTGTCACTGCAGTCCCAGGTGAGCTCTTCCAGGGTCAACCATCCGGCACCCTGGACGAAGCCGCCCTCAATCTGACCGACGTCGATCAGTGGTGACAACGAGTCGCCCACGTCGTGCTCGATGTCGACGCGGCGCAGTCGGTAGGCCCCGGTGAATCCGTCGACCTCGACCTCGGAGACAGAAGCCCCGTAGGCGAAGTATTTGAACGGCTCGCCCTGCATCCGATCTGCGTTCCAGTGCAGGCCCGCGGTCCGATAGAACCCGGCTGCCCACAGCTGCACGCGCTGGAAGTACGCGTCGTGGACCAAGTCTTTGAACTCGATCTGCTTGTCGTGGAAACCGATCCCCGTGATCACGCCGTCGATGAAGCGCACGTCGTCCGGGTGGATGCCGAGCTTGCCAGCAGCTACGACGTTCAGGCGCGCTCGGATCTGGTCACACGCGTCCTTGATGGCACCGCCGTTGATGTCGGCACCAGAACTGGCCGCTGTCGCCGAGGTGTTGGGCACCTTGTCGGTCCGGGTCGGAGCCAACCTCACGACGTCCAACGGGACACCGAGAGCGGTGGCCGCGACCTGAATCATCTTGGTATGCAGGCCCTGGCCCATCTCGACGCCGCCGTGGTTTATTAGCACCGAGCCGTCTTTGTAGACGTGCACCAACGCGCCGGCCTGGTTGAAGGCCGTCAGGTTGAACGAGATGCCAAACTTCACGGGCGTGATCGCCAGACCGCGCTTGGTGTCGGGGTGAGTGGCGTTGAAGTCCGCGATCTCCTGCTTGCGAGCCTCGAAATCGCTGCGCTCGGTGAGCTGCTCCCAGATGTCTTCGAGCCGCTCGGCGTGCCGGACAGGCTGACCGTATGGTGTCGCCTGGCCGGGTGCGTAGAAGTTGCGGTGACGCAGTTCGTCGGCCTCGATACCCATCAGTGGGGCGCACCGACCGAGGATGTCCTCGAGCACGATCATGCCCTGGGGGCCACCGAAGCCACGAAATGCCGTCTGCGACGTCTTGTGGGTCTTGGCGATCCGGCCGTGCACGTGAATGTTGGGCACCCAGTAGGCGTTGTCGATGTGACACAACGCGCGGGCCAGCACTGGCTCCGAAAGGTCGATGCTCCAGCCACCGTCGCTGGTCAGCGTGGCGTCGAGGGCGACGAGGCGCATGTCCTCATCAAAGCCGACCTCCCACGAGGAGTGGAACGGGTGGCGCTTGCCGGTCATCGTGATGTCCTGGGTGCGGTTCAGACGCATGAGGACGGGACGACCGGTGATGATCGCACCGAGGGCAGCGATGGCCGCAAAGCCGTGCGGCTGCATCTCCTTGCCGCCGAAGGCCCCACCCATGCGCAAACACTGCACGGTGATGTGGCTGCTCGGCAGGTGCAGGATGTGCCCGATGATCTCTTGGGTCTCGCTCGGGTGTTGAGTGCTCGACTGCACGAAAATCTGACCGGCCTCGTCGATATACGCCAACGACGCGTTGGTCTCGAGATAGAAGTGCTCCTGGCCGCCGAACTCGAACTCGCCGGTGAAGCGGTGGGCTGCCGTCTCCATCGCGCCAGCCGCGTCGCCGCGCGCGACGGTGCGCTTGTTGGCCTGGAAGCTCTCCTGCTCGATAGCCTCGGTGATGGTCATGATCGAAGGCAGCGTGTCGTATTCGACCTCGATGGCATTCGCGCCGTTGCGCGCCGCCTCCTCGGTCTCCCCGATCACCCAGCAGATGGCATGCCCGTAGAACATGATCTCGTCGGGGAAGAGGGGCTCGTCCCCCTTGATGCCCGAGTCGTTGACCCCGGGCACATCCTCTTTGGTGAGGACATAGACCACGCCTTCGACGTCATACGCCGGGTCGACGTTGAGTGCGGTGATCGTCGCGTGGGCGACGGTGGACTGCAGCGGCCAGACGAACAAGCAGCCGGCGGTGCGACCGACAAGGTCGTCGGTGTAGAGCGCAGCGCCGGTGACGTGCAGGTTGGCACTCTCGTGCGAGATCTCCAACCCGACCTTGGGGTTGAGGGGACGGTCGGCCAGGGGGCCATGTGACTTGCTCATCGCTTAGACCTCACTCATCTCGTGCTGCGGTGCGGGGGTTGCGTGCTGGTTATAGAACTTCATCAGCGACGTCTTGAGCATCGCCGAGCGGTAGTGGGCGCTGGCCCGGTGGTCGCTCATCGGGGTGCCCTCTGCGCCCAGCAGGGCAGCAGCCGCAAAGGCCGTGGCTCGGTTCCAGGGCTTGCCCATCAGAGCCTGCTCGGTTGCGGTGGCCCGAAGCGGGGTAGCAGCCACGCCGCCGAGGCCGATCTTGATATCCGCAACGATCTGTTCCGACGCGCCGTTGCTGCGGTGGTCAGCGGGCTCTAGGCGCATCGCAAAGGCCACGGCAACACTGGAGATGTCGTCGAAACGGCGCTTGGCGATCTTGTGGAAGCCGGTGATCGGGGCCACTGGGGTGGGAATGCGGATGGTCTTGATCATCTCGTCCGGGCGGCGCACCGACTGCCGGTAACCGGTGAAGTATTCGGCCAGGGACACTTCGCGCTCACCGCCGGTGGAGGCTAAAACCAGCGTCACGTCGAGCGCCATCAACCCGGGGGCGGTGTCGCCGATGGGCGAGCCGGTGCCCAAGTTGCCGCCGAGGGTGGCGCCGTTGCGGATCAGTCGGGAGGCGAACTGCGGGAACAACTCGGCCAGCAGCGGCACCTCGCCGTCGAGCCCTCGTTCGATCTCGGTCAGGCTCAGCGCCGCACCCAGATCGATGAAGCCCTCACCGACGTTGAGCGTGCGCAACTCTTCGAGTCGATCGATACCGATGCTGTATGCCGCACGGGCGTGACGGATGTTGAGCTCCACGCCCCAGTCGGTCGAGCCGGCCACGAGGACGGCGGTCGGGTGCTCTGCCAACTCTTGCAGCGCCTGCGCCAGGGTGGCAGGTCGCACGAAGGTGCCCTGGTCGCTGTCGATGACCGTAGCGGCAGCGGCGGGTGCTGGGGAGGACAAGCGCTGCGCCAGCGGGTCGCCGTCAGCGGGCTGGCCTAGCCCGTAGGCAGCGTCGCGGATCGGTCGGTAGCCCGTGCAACGGCACAGGTTGCCCGATAGGGAGTGCAGGTCGAATCCGTTGGGGCCGTGCTCGTGATCGGGAGCGTGGTCGTCATCCATGAGGCCCTGCTCGCCGGTGACGCCGGGCTCAGCCTCGGGCTGGCGTTCCGGTTGACCGGACTCGGTGGGGGTGCGCTCTGGACGGTAATACTCAGAGGCCATCGAGCAGATGAAGCCGGGCGTGCAGTAGCCGCACTGCGATCCGCCGAGGTCAGCCATGCCCTGCTGCACCGGGTGCAGTGCGTCGGGGGTGCCGAAACCTTCCGCAGTGATGATCTCTTGGTTCTCGAGTCCTGCGGCCGGCACGAGGCAAGCGTTGATCGCGGTCCACCGCGAGCCATCCTCGCCGTTGGGCCGGGCCACCAGCACGGCGCAGGCCCCGCATTCCCCTTCGGCGCACCCCTCTTTGCTGCCGGTGTAGCCGGTTTGACGTAACCACTGCAAAAGCGTGACGTGACCTCCTACATTGCCGAGCGGGCGCTGGGCGCCATTGACCAGTACGTGAGGGCTCATGTATTCATCTCCAGTCGGGCAGAACTCAACGTTCTGGCGACTGTAACCATCACACTGCGGTCACTGCTATGGATGTTTCAACAAATCTGACCGCCGATGCGCGTCGGCTTCTGTCCCGCCCTTACGGCATCGATCGAAGCGCAAGGAACACATCGACCCGGTCTTCGAGGCTCGACAGATCTCGGCCGGTTAGTTCTTCCACCCGTTGTATGCGGTAGCGCACCGTATTGACGTGCAGGTGCAACTGCCTAGCGGTGCGGCTCCATGAGCCGGAGCACGCGAGAAACGCTGCCAGGGTCTCGTATAGTCCGGCGTCGTGTTTGGCGTCGTAGTCCCAGACTGCGCCAAGCACACGCATCGTGAAGGTGCGGCGAACGGTGTCCGGCACGGCAGCAAGGAGGAGCACGTGGGAGGTGACCTCGGTGCCCGAGACGACGTTGACGGGCTCGGTGCCGAGCTGTGCCAGGTTGCAGGCGTGCCGCGCTTCCTCCCAGGTGCCGGACAAGGCCGACAGGGGAGCGGCATCGCTGATGCCCACCGCTAAGGGGGTGCGAGCCATACTCGGAGACAGCCTCATCAAGGCGGCGCGCAACTGATGAGAAAACTCCGGGTGAATCGCTTGAACCAGCGCCACGGTCTGTTGATCGGGGCCGCTGGCCACTACGCTCGCGCCAAGGTGGCTCGTCGCATCGTCGAGCACGGCGCGGGCTTCTTCGCCCCACTGGGACGGGCCGAATCGGCAGGCGAGGACGGCCATCGGTTGCTCAGGATCCATCCCCAACTGGCGCAACTGCGTCATCGTTTCGGGGCGGTTGGCGGTCCCGTCCAGCACGGACTGCACAATCTCGCCGGCTACGACGCGATTGATCCGCGTGGTCTCGTCGCGTCTGGCCCGTTCCCATTGGGTGATGGAGGCGAGCTCGCTGACGGCATCCACGGCTGCTACCGGCCAGGTGGTGAAGTCGCCCTCGACGACCAGCATCCAGGACATCGCCCGCTGGCCCAGCGCAGGCCCGACTCCAAAGATCGAGTACGTCTGAGCCGGTGTGGAGTCACCATCGGAGGTCGCTGCGTGCGTTGTTACCGTGCACGGCAAGCGGTGAGAGGTCAGGAAGGCTGCGGTGATTCGGTCGAGTTTGATCTCCGGCAGTGGTTGCGGACCAGGCACGACGTGACGACCAGTAGGGGTGAGCACACGGCATACCAACTGGTTGTCCACCGACACCGAGCGGATCAGATCCTCTAGCGCGGTGCCCTGAGCCACGGCCGTGAGCATCTTGCGATAACGACCTAGGGTGGCCTCGAGCCTTTCGCCCCGCGCTGCGGTCGACGCGCCAATGACCGTCTCGTTGATTTGGGTGAAGGAGACCTCTACCGGCACCCCGAACAGCAAGAGGTTGTGACGGCGAAAGGCCTCGATAACGTCGCTCGGAACCTCGCCGAACATCGCCTCCCCGGCGGCCAGGCCCGCTGCTCCGGCGGCCTTGAGGTTGGCAGCAAAGGTTTCGCTATCTTCGGGAGAATTGCGCCACACCAACCCACTGACCACCAATTCGCCGCCGCGCAAATACCGGCCTGGGTCGATGAGATCGGACGAATAGGTCAAACGAAGCGGCAGGTCGAGGCTTTCCTCGTCGCCATGCAGGAGACGCAACGCGAAATTGGGCATGGCCAATAAATCGCGCATCTTCATCAGAGGAACATACAACCGGAACGTGTCCGACGTCACGGACTTCCGTTTCATTAGAGGGTGTCGCCGCACCCGGGGCAGGCTGTTCAATGAAGGATGATCCTCATCGAGAACGTCCATCTACTCACCATGGATACCGAGCGCCACGAGTACGAGCACGGCTATATAGCGGTGCAGGACACGCGAATAGTCGCCGTGGGCGCGGGTCCGACGCCAGACGACTTGTTCGCCGATGCGGAGCGAATCGTCGATGGTCGGGGGTGCCTGGCGACACCCGGTTTCATCAATACCCACCACCACCTGTACCAGTGGGTGACGCGCGGTCTCGCGGTCGACTCCACCTTGTTTCAGTGGCTCACGACCTTGTATCCGGTGTGGGCAGGCATCGACGAGGACTGTGTCCGCACGGCGGCACGCGGCGGGCTGGCCCGGCTCGCGCAGACCGGGTGTACCACGAGCACCGACCATCACTACGTCTTTCCCCGTGACGGGAGCGACGTGCTCGGGGCCGAGATCGAGGCCGCCGCGGAGGTGGGTCTGCGGTTTCACCCCACCCGCGGCTCGATGGACCTGGGTCAAAAAGACGGCGGGTTGCCGCCCGACAACGTGGTCGAGGACCGCGAATCCATCCTGGCGGCCTCGGCTGACGCGATCTCCCGATGGCACGACCCCTCCGCAGACTCGATGCTCCGGATCGGCCTGGCGCCGTGCTCACCGTTCTCGGTGACCGGGGAGGTGATGCGCGAATCGGCCGCGCTGGCACGCGCCCACGGCGTGCATCTGCATACCCATCTGGCCGAAACCCAAGACGAATCGGCCTTCTGCCGCGAGCGGTTCGGCAAAACCCCCTTGGAGTATGTGGAGTCACTCGGGTGGATCGGGCCGGACGTGTGGTTTGCGCACGGCATGCACTTCAGCGACGCCGAGGTGGCGCACCTCGGAGCCACCCGCACCGGGGTCGCCCACTGTCCGACGTCGAATGCGCGGTTGGGCGCAGGGATCGCCCGAGCCCGGGACTTGCGCGCCGCAGGGGCGCGCATCGGGATCGGGGTCGATGGCGCGGCCAGTAACGAGGCCTGCTCGATGATCGACGACGTCCGACATGCCCTGCTCTTCGCCCGTGCGCGCGGTGGCCCCCATGCCCTCAGCGTCCGCGACGCCGTCGAAATGGCGACGCTCGGCGGGGCCGACGTTCTCGGCCGCAGCGACCACCTCAGATCACTGGAGGTCGGCAAACTGGCAGACATCGCCCTGTGGGATCTGCGCGGCTATGCCCATGCCGACATCGCCGACCCCGTCGCTGCCCTGGTTATGGGGTCGACGCCACCCGTCAAACTCCTGCTGGTTAACGGCATACCCGTCGTCGAGGACACTCACGTGCTGAAGGTCGACGAGGAGTCGCTGGCGGCCGAGGCCGAATCAGCCCACCGCCGGCTCCTCGAACGGACGAAGTAGCTACTTCAGCAGCTCCTGGATGCGACCCACGCCGTCAGCAAGATCGTTGTCGCCGAGGGCATACGAGAGGCGTAGATAGCCACTGGGGCCGAAAGCCTCGCCGGGCACGACTGCAACTTCGGCCTGATCGAGGATGATCTCGGCCAATTCCACGGAGGTCGTCGGTGTGCGACCTCCGATGGCGCGGCCCAGCAATCCTTCGACGTTCGGGTAGGCGTAGAACGCGCCGGTGGGGGTGGGGCACTCGACCCCGTCAATGGCGTTCAACATCGAGACCATCGTGGCGCGACGGCGGTCGAACGCCTCGCGCATCGTCTCCACGGCTTCTAACGAGCCTTGCAGAGCCGCGATGGCGGCCCGCTGCGACACGTTGGCCACGTTGGAGGTGGAGTGAGATTGCAGGTTGGTCGCGGCTCTGATGACGTCCTTGGGGCCGATCATCCAGCCCACCCGCCACCCGGTCATCGCGTAGGTCTTGGCGACTCCGTTGATTACCACACAGGTGCCAGCGAGTTCGGGGACCACGACCGGCATCGACGGGGCGACGGCACCGTCGTAGAGCAAGTGCTCGTAGATCTCGTCGGTGACGACCCAGATGCCGTGCTGCAGGGCCCAACGGCCGATCGCTTCGACCTGGTCAGGGGGGTAGACGGCACCGGTGGGGTTGGAGGGACTACAAAACAACAGGACCTTGGTGGCGTCGGTGCGGGCTGCCTCGAGTTGTTCCACGGTCACCAGATAGCCCTGGTCGGCCCCGGCAAACACCGGCACGCTCACTCCGCCGGCCAGCGCGATCGATTCTGGGTATGTCGTCCAGTACGGGCTGGGCAGGATGACCTCGTCGCCGGGGTTCAACAGCGCGGCGAAGGTGTTGTAGACCGCCTGTTTGCCGCCATTGGTGACGAGCACGTTGGCCGGGCTGACCTCATACCCTGAATCCCGCGCCGTTTTATCAACGATGGCTGCCTTCAGTGCGGGCAGGCCGCCAGCGGGGGAGTACCGGTGATTGACCGGCTCTGCGGCCGCTGCGACCGCCGCCGCAACGATGTAATCCGGGGTCGGGAAGTCAGGCTCTCCGGCTCCGAAGCCAATCACGGGAGCGCCCTCGGCCTTTAGCGCTTTGGCTTTGGCATCAACGGCCAGCGTGGCCGATTCGGCGATGGCGCCGATCCGACGCGACAAGCGTGGGCGGGTGGAAAGGGTCTCTTCGGCAGTCACCGGACTATCCTCGCACCCCAGGGGGCCGTGGCCGTGGATCTGAGCCACACAACGGCGTCCGGCGGCGGTTAGCGCTACGCAGTCTTCTCACGTAGACTCGCCTGCTGGGTATGCGCAATCACCCACAGCTGAGTCGCGCCCAGCGGCAAGGCATTGAAGGGCAATAGCTCAACTGGTAGAGCACTGGTCTCCAAAACCAGCGGTTGGGGGTTCGATTCCCTCTTGCCCTGCGTAGTAGAACGACGCAGATTCACATGAGTGCATCTGCACTGCACATCGAGATTCAGGACTGAGGCCGCACCGTGAGCAATCCAAGTGCACCCGAGACGCAGGGCGCCGACCGCTCGCGCTCCGGGCAGCCCGCTCGCGCCGGATCGTTCGCCGCTCAGGTGCTCAACGAGACCCGCAAGGTTGTGCGTCCGACTCAGCGCGAGTTGGTGACCTACACCATCGTCGTGCTGGTGTTCGTCAGTGTGATCATGGCCTTCGTTTTTGGTATAGATCAGGTCTTTCAGCAACTCGTCGCGTTCGTCTTCGGCTAGACGCGCAAGCCGGGCATGGTGCCCGGGTCAAGGTCGATCCGTCGGCCGTCCAGGCCGCCCGCGGTCAACGCAGCAACGTAAGGAAGTAGTTCATGTCGCAGGAAGTGGCTCCCGAGACCGACGAGACACAGTCGTCGCCGGTTGAGGTCGAAGACACCGACGTCGAACAGAGCGAGGAGGTCGCGGCGGCGGAAGAGATCCTTGACCCCGCTGAGGAGTTCCGGGCGACCTTGAATGCCCAGTTCGGCGACTGGTACGTCATTCACTCCTACGCCGGCTACGAGAACCGGGTTAAGCACAACCTGGAGACCCGCATCACCAGCCTCAACATGGAGGACTACATCTTCTCGGTGGAAGTGCCGATGGAGGAGGTCACCGAGATCAAGTCCGGTGTGCGCAAGCTGGTCCGCCGCGTGCGGATGCCTGGGTATGTCCTGGTTCGTATGGAGCTCACCGACGAGTCCTGGGGTGCGGTGCGGCATACCCCCGGTGTGACTGGTTTTGTCGGCAACGCACACCAGCCGGTGCCGCTGAGTCTCGACGAGGTCATCAACATGCTGGCTCCCGTCTTCGAGCAGCCGGAGCAGGCCAAGGCCGGTGGCGGCACGGGCGGCGGTGCAAGCGGTCGCCCAGCGCCCGAGATCGACTTCGAGGTCGGCGAATCCGTGACCGTGATGGAGGGGCCGTTCGAAACGCTGCCCGCCACGATTTCGGAGATCATCCACGAGTCGCAGAAGCTCAAGGTGCTGGTCTCGATCTTCGGTCGCGAGACTCCCGTCGAATTGGCCTTTAACCAGGTCGCCAAGATTTAATCTCCCACGGGGCGTTAGCCCCACCGTGCCGCGCACCGACCGGTGCCTGGCACTGCAACCGGGTCATCGCCCGAGGCGTCGGCCCATCACCACAGAAATGAGACACGTATGCCCCCCAAGTCCAAGAAGCAGTCCGGCTTCATCAAGCTCCAGATCCAGGCCGGCCAGGCCACGCCTGCGCCGCCCGTCGGCCCGGCCCTCGGTCAACACGGCGTCAACATCATGGAGTTCGTCAAGGCCTACAACGCGGCGACCGAAGGCCAGCGTGGCAACGTCGTGCCCGTGGAGATCACGGTCTACGAAGACCGTTCCTTCACCTTCGTCACCAAGACCCCACCGGCCGCCGAGTTGATCAAGAAGGCTGCCGGTGTGTCCAAGGGGTCCGGTGAGCCGCACAAGACCAAGGTCGCCAAGCTGACGAAGGCCCAGGTCCGCGAGATCGCCGAGACCAAGATGGCCGACCTGAACGCGAACGACATCGATCAGGCCGCCAAGATCATCGCCGGTACCGCCCGTTCCATGGGCGTCACCGTCGAGGCCTGATCCACCCGGTGAGCACACGGCATACCCGTGGGTTCACCACCAGCACCGCACCGCACCACCCGCACCACCTGCACGTGAACTCAGCACGATGTGGCAGGGCCAGCGCTGGTCCGTCTGACCACACCTCCGCACACCAACTAGGAGCACCCATGAAGCGCAGCAAGGCATACCGCGCCGCCGCCGAGAAGATCGACGCCGACACCCTGTACCCGCCGGCCGAGGCCATTGCCCTGGCCAAGGAGACCTCGGCCACCAAGTACGACGCGACCCTCGAGGTCTCATTACGACTGGGCGTCGACCCCCGCAAAGCGGACCAGTTGGTCCGTGGCACCGTCAACCTGCCGCACGGCACCGGTAAGACCGCCCGCGTGCTGGTCTTCGCCAACGGTGACCGCGCCGAAGCAGCCCGCGCCGCTGGGGCGGACTATGTCGGTTCGGACGAATTCATCGACAAGGTGGCCGGTGGCTGGGTCGACTTCGACGCCGTCGTCGCCACCCCGGATCTGATGGGCAAGGTCGGCCGGCTCGGTAAGGTGCTCGGACCCCGTGGCCTCATGCCGAACCCGAAGACCGGAACCGTCACGATGGACACGGCCAAGGCCGTTACCGACATCAAGGGCGGAAAGATCGAGTTCCGCGTGGACAAGCACTCCAACTTGCACTTCATCATCGGCAAGTCGTCCTTCGCGCAGAAGTCGCTCGCCGAGAACTACGCGGCCGCTATGGACGAGGTGCTTCGTCTGAAGCCGTCAGCTGCCAAGGGTCGCTACATCACCAAGGCCACGATGAGCACCTCGATGGGACCGGGCATCCCGCTCGACTCCTCGAAGAGCGCCATCGCCGCCGACGCTGAGTAGTCCTCACCCCCCAGTTTTTCCCGCCTGGGCAAGGTTATGCCGCGTTAGTGGGTGCGATTTGCCCCGATCTGCGTGCATAACCTTGCCCAGGCTTCTTGCTGTGGATAACCGCTGACGTCGTCGCCCCATTTTTGCGATGGTCCAGAGATGAAGCGCGAAGTGTGTGAAGGTCTGGGCGCCCAGGGCGGCGTCGCCTCCGTTGGGCAAATGGGGCGGCTTGGCGTCTCGAGCCAAACCGTGGACCGTTTGGTCCGGAGCGGCGCGTTGGTCCGGCTGCGCCGGGACGTGATCATTGACGCTCAGGTATGGAGTGAGGCGCAGCCGTGGGATAAGCACGCCTTGCGGGCGCGGGCAGTGATGCACAGTCTGAACCCAAACTCCGATCGATCCTTGGCGCTGAGCCATCACAGCGCCTTGGCCGTTCACGGGCTATCGATCTTTGGCGGTGACGATCGGGTGCACTTGGTTCGTACTGACGCTCAACGGGGACGCTCGGACGCGGTGGTGCAGGTCCATGCTCCGATTGCACCATCATCGGTGCAGGTCGTTCAGGGGCTGCCAGTCGTCGTGCCTGCCCTCGCGGCGCTGCAGATGGCCGGCTCGTTCGGTGCCTGCGCTGGTCTCGTCGCAGCAGACTCGGCGCTGCATGTAGGGGTGTGCAGCGAGGGTGACCTCGCATGTGCGGCGCAAAACCATAATTTCGGAGCCGGCATCAAAGCGGTGCGATTGGTGGCTGCGATTGCCGATGCTCGGATCGAATCAGCGGGGGAGTCGCGGGCACGCTGGGTGATGCGCTCGTGTGGATTTCCGGACCCGGTGCCACAGGTGCTCATTCGGACGGGCTTCGGCTTTGCGGCTCGGGTCGACTTTCTGTTTCCTGCGCAATGGACCGTCGTCGAGTTCGACGGGATGCTGAAATATCAGACCGCCGCAGACGCCCAGCAGGAGAAGGTGCGCGAAGACCGGCTTCGCGCAATGGGCTATGAGGTGGTGCGGCTGACCTGGGATGACCTTCGACACCCCGACCGAGTGCGCCACCTCATCAGCGCGGCCTTCGAGCGTGCCGCACGCTCTCGGGCATCGTGAGCAAGCGGCGAGACAGCCTTAGGTGAACAGCGAATCGGACATTTGGGCATCGACGTTCACGATCTGAACGTCGAACGCTTTACCAGTCTCGGAGCCGTCGAGGTGCGTTACGCCGACGCACACGCCGGTCTGCATATCTAGGGCAATCTCGAACCGAGTGCTGTGGGTAAAGGTGTCGCCCTTTCGCTGAGAGGGCTTCGGGTTATCGCCGTACTCCCTCGCCTCTGTCGCTGCGTTGAAGAGAAGTGGGCAGCAACCGCACTGAGCTCGTAGCTGCGCGGATCGAGAGAAACCTCAGCCCACCACGTGTCCCGACCGTGCCTGTCGTCCGCCCCCACGTGGTGGATGACTACACCCGGCGCTGGCGTGGCTGCGTCGACGGCGGTGTTGTCGTTCCCATCGTTGGGGCCTGGATCGTGCCACTGGCCTCGACCGAGTTCGTACGGTCGGAGCATCGCTACCCATTCGTAGTTTTCGTACATGGGGTCGTGGTCGGCGGGAGCAGCCCAGGAAACCTTTACCCCTGCTGGCGGCGGAGTGCCCGCATACAAGGCGTCTTCGGCCTGTTGCGCCAGGGTTTCGTCGCCTTGGCCAGTGAAGCTCATCTGCCAACTAGCCCCCGGTGTGCCCGGTCGCTGGTTTGCCACGAATATCGTGCCGTCACCTGCTTCGACCCTCAGATCGTAGGGGCGTCGCAGCCAAGCGTGGACGGTGCCGCGGTCTGGGTTGGTGTGACGGAACTCGAGCGTCGACCACAGGCGATGTGAGTCCTGAGCCAGTTGACGGAAAGTAGCTTCGGTGGCATCTGGTTGCGTACTCTCGCGGCTCACCGGGCCAGTGCAGCACGGAAGATTACGTGGCGCCATACCCTCGGGCTCTGCCTGGGCAAAGGTATGCCGCCTGGGCGGGGGAAATCGCAGGCTCGAGAAATGCATAACCTTGCCCAGGCGGGAGGGGAGGTGGGATTTGGGTGGGGGAGCGTGGGGCGCTACTCTTGCCCGGACCAATGACCGCCGGTTCTCGGCTGCTCGCAAGAGCATCTGAGCCAAGGTCCCGGAATGCACGGGCAACCAGCGTAGGTGTTCGAGTTTGATGCAGGTTCGTCTTGCCCAAGCCCTGGCTCCTACGCCAGGGCTTTTTGTATGCCGGGGGCTGGCCGGCATACAGACGAAGGAGGCTTCATGGCGACACCTGAGAAGGCTGCAGCCATTGCCGAGTTGACGGACAAGTTCCGTACCTCGGAGGCGGCCGTGCTGACCGAATACCGCGGGTTAACCGTGGCGCAGATCACCAAGCTGCGTACATCGATGCGTGAGCACGCGACCTACGTCGTGGTGAAGAACACGCTGACCAAGCGTGCCGCCGCCGAGGCTGGTCTGACCAGCTTCGACGAGCACTTGCAGGGCCCCTCGGCTATCGCCTTCGTCACTGGTGACGCAGTCGAGGCAGCCAAGGGCTTGCGGGACTTCGCCAAGGCACACCCCGCATTGGTGATCAAGGCAGGTGTGCTCGACGGTAAGCCGTTGACCCCGGCCGAAATCGCCAAGTTGGCAGACCTGGAATCGCGCGAGACGTTGCTGGCCAAGTTGGCCGGCGCAATGAACGCCTCGCTGAGCCAGGCCGCCGCACTGTTTGCCGCACCGCTTTCGCAGACCGCACGGGTCGTCGAAGCGTTGCGCGCCAAGGTTGAGGAAGAAGGTCCGGCAACCGCTGCGACCGCCGACTCTGCGCCGCAGGCTCCGGCCGACGAAGCAGTCGAGGCATCTGCCGACACCGCCACAGACGTCGCCGAGGGTGGCGACAGCACCACCGACTCGGAGTAATTCGGGCAAGCGTGAGTCCGCCACCGTTCGGCGTGACTGATGCAGCACCACACCACAAGCCACTCACGGCATGACAAGGAAGGAACGCCCCATGGCGAAACTGAGCACCGAAGAGCTTCTTGAGAACTTCAAGGAGATGACCCTGATCGAGCTGTCCGAGTTCGTCAGCCAGTTCGAGGAGACGTTCAACGTCACCGCGGCGGCCCCGATGGCGATGGCTGCTCCCGCAGGCGGCGGCGCCGAAGCCGTAGTCGAAGAAGAGCAGGATGAGTTCGACGTCGTCCTCGAGTCCGCTGGCGACAAGAAGATCCAGGTCATCAAAGAGGTCCGCACGCTGACCTCGTTGGGTCTGAAGGAAGCCAAGGACCTCGTTGACGGCGCCCCCAAGGCCATCTTGGAGAAGGTCGACAAGGACTCCGCGACGAAGGCTAAGGAAGCGCTCGAAGGCGCTGGAGCCACCGTCACGATGAAGTGAAGTTGGTCCCGGGTATCCCGGGATGCACCGCTGACGCGGGTGTACGGCCTCATGGTCGTATGCCCGCGTTTTACTTTTTTATGCAGATTTTCCGCGTGTCGTACCCGCAAACACTTGACGGGACCGGCTGGACGGGGCACGATCATCGGGTTCAACGCCGGAATCCGTGGTCGGCGTCGCAGCGCTTTCGGCGGGGACGGAAGCGTGCTAAGGGGGCCGGGTGGACGGACCCTGCCCGCGTGTGTATGGTAGATCCTTGCGCTGCCTACTCTGCGCCCCTCCAACGCCGCCCACCGCTTAGCGTCCGATCATTGCTTGATCTGACGTATCTAAGCGTTCGAGCGATTGCGGCAGGGTCAATGTGGGGGAGCGATGACCTAGCCGCTTGTACAGGCCCGTGGAAGGACCCTCCTTGGCTGCCTCGCGCACTGCGAAAAAGACTGTATCCACCGCTCGCACGGCTTCTGGCCGACTGAGTTTTGCAAAGATCCGCGAGCCCTTGGAGGTCCCTGACCTCCTTGCCTTGCAGACCGACAGCTTCGATTGGTTGCTCGGAAACGAAGATTGGCAAGCGCGAGTCGCTGCCGCGGAAAAGGCGGGGCGCACCGACGTCCCCGACCGCTCCGGCCTCGAGGAGATCTTCGAAGAGATCTCACCGATCGAGGACTTCTCCGGCTCCATGTCGTTGTCGTTCCGCGATCACCGATTCGAAGAGCAGAAGTACTCTATCGACGAGTGCAAGGAACGGGATATGACCTATTCCGCCCCGCTCTTCGTCACCGCTGAGTTCATCAACAACTCCACCGGCGAGATCAAGAGCCAGACGGTCTTCATGGGCGAGTTCCCGCTGATGACCGACCGAGGCACCTTCATCGTCAACGGCACCGAGCGTGTCGTCGTCTCCCAGTTGGTGCGTAGCCCCGGCGTGTATTTCGAGCGATCGCTGGATAAGACGTCCGATAAGGACATCTACACCGCCAAGGTGATCCCCAGCCGTGGTGCCTGGTTGGAGTTCGAGATCGACAAGCGCGACATGGTGGGCGTCCGCGTCGACCGCAAGCGCAAGCAGAGTGTCACCGTTCTGCTGAAGGCGCTCGGCTGGTCCGAGGCCCGCATTCTTGAAGAGTTCGGCCACTACGAGTCGATCCGCCTCACGTTGGACAAGGACAACACCGCCGATCAAGACGAAGCGCTGTTGGACATCTACCGCAAGTTGCGCCCCGGCGAACCGCCGACCAAAGAGGCGGCCCAGAACTTGCTGGAGAACCTCTACTTCAACCCGAAGCGTTACGACCTCGCGAAGGTTGGTCGCTACAAGATCAACAAGAAGCTTGGTCTCGAGGCCCCGCTGAGCGAGTCGGTGCTCGGTGTCGACGACATCGTTGCAACCATCCGCTACATCGTGGCGCTGCACGCTGGCGACACCAGCATCGAGGTCACTCGTGCCGGCAAGCGCGAGGACCTCCTGGCTGAGGTCGACGACATCGACCACTTCGGCAACCGTCGTCTCCGCAGCGTGGGCGAGCTCATCCAGAACCAGGTCCGCACGGGTCTGTCCCGGATGGAGCGCGTCGTTCGCGAGCGAATGACGACTCAGGACGTCGAGGCCATCACGCCGCAGACCCTGATCAACATCCGGCCCGTCGTTGCCTCCATCAAAGAGTTCTTCGGCACCAGCCAGTTGTCGCAGTTTATGGACCAGAACAACCCGCTCGCCGGCTTGACGCACAAGCGTCGTCTGTCCGCGCTGGGCCCGGGTGGTCTGTCCCGTGACCGCGCCGGTATGGAGGTGCGAGACGTTCACCGTTCGCACTACGGCCGCATGTGCCCCATCGAAACCCCGGAAGGGCCGAACATCGGTCTCATCGGCTCGCTCGCGTCATACGGACGGATCAACGCGTTCGGCTTCGTGGAGACGCCGTACCGTCGGGTCGCTAACGGCAAAGTCAGCGACGAGGTGGACTACCTGTCCGCTGACGAAGAGGACCGTTTTGTCATCGCGCAGGCGAACGCGCAGCTCGGCGACGACGGCACCTTCTTGGAAGAGAACGTGTTGGTGCGTGCCCGCGAGGGTGACGCTGTCGACGTTCCGTCTGCGGACGTGGACTACATGGACGTCTCGGCTCGCCAGATGGTGTCTGCCGCGACCGCCATGATCCCTTTCCTCGAGCACGACGACGCCAACCGTGCCCTGATGGGTGCCAACATGCAGCGTCAGGCTGTGCCGTTGGTGCGCGCCGAGGCGCCGCTGGTCGGAACCGGTATGGAGTGGCGCGCTGCGCTGGACTCCGGTGACGTGGTCCGGGCCGACAAGGCCGGTGTGGTGCACGAGGTCTCTGCTGACATCGTGTCCGTCACGAACGACGACGGCACCTACACCAGTTACCGCATCGACAAGTTCACCCGTTCGAACCAGGGCAACTGCTACAACCAGCAGGTCCGGATCAACGAGGGTGACCGTGTCGAGAGTGGACAGCTCATCGCCGACGGTCCCGCGACCGACGGCGGCGAGATGGCGCTAGGTCGCAACCTGCTTGTGGCGTTTATGCCCTGGGAAGGTCACAACTACGAAGACGCCATCATCTTGAGCCAGCGACTCGTGCAAGACGACGTGCTGTCCTCGATCCACATCGAAGAGCATGAGATCGACGCTCGCGACACCAAGCTGGGCCCGGAGGAGATCACGCGGGATATCCCGAACGTCTCCGACGAGGTGCTGGCTGACCTCGACGAGCGCGGCATCATCCGCATTGGGGCCGAGGTCCGCGACGGCGACTTGCTGGTCGGCAAGGTCACGCCCAAGGGTGAGACCGAGTTGACTCCGGAAGAGCGTTTGCTCCGTGCGATCTTTGGCGAGAAGGCCCGCGAGGTGCGCGACACCTCGATGAAGGTCCCACACGGCGAGACCGGCACGGTCATCGGCGTTAAGGTCTTCGATCACGAAGAGGGCGACGAACTGCCGCCGGGTGTCAACCAGTTGGTGCGCGTCTACGTGGCCAACAAGCGCAAGATTACCGACGGTGACAAGCTTGCTGGTCGTCACGGCAACAAGGGCGTTATCTCCAAGATCCTCCCGGTCGAGGACATGCCGTTCATGGAGGACGGCACCGCCGTCGACATCGTGCTCAACCCGCTGGGTGTGCCCGGTCGAATGAATGTCGGGCAGATCCTTGAGTTGCACCTCGGCTGGGCCGCCTCACAAGGGTGGAACATCGAAGGTCAGCCCGAGTGGGCCGAGCTCATTCCGGACGACGCTCGCCAGGCACCGCCGCGCTCCCGCGTCGCCAGCCCAGTGTTCGACGGCGCACGTGAAGGCGAAATCACCGGCTTGTTGGAGTCCACGACTCCGACCCGTGACGGTGTGCGCCTGATCGGTGAGTCCGGTAAGACACGCCTCCTCGATGGCCGCTCCGGCGAGCCGTTCCCCGAGCCAGTGTCCGTGGGCTACATGTACATCTTGAAACTTCACCACTTGGTGGACGACAAGATTCACGCACGTAGCACCGGCCCGTACTCGATGATCACGCAGCAGCCGTTGGGTGGTAAGGCCCAATTCGGTGGCCAGCGGTTCGGTGAGATGGAGGTCTGGGCCATGCAGGCGTACGGCGCCGCCTACGCGCTCCAGGAGCTGCTCACCATCAAGTCCGACGACGTGCTCGGCCGCGTGAAGGTCTACGAGGCCATCGTCAAGGGCGAGAACATCCCCGAGCCCGGCATCCCGGAGTCCTTCAAGGTCCTCATCAAGGAGATGCAGTCGCTGTGCCTGAACGTCGAGGTGCTCTCCAGCGACGGCATGGCCATCGAGATGCGTGACACCGACGAGGACGTCTTCCGCGCGGCGGAAGAGCTCGGCATCGACCTGTCCCGGCGTGAGCCCAGCTCCGTCGAAGAGGTCTAACGGAGCGGGGGCTCCGGCCCCCGCTCCCTCGCCCACACATTCTTCTTAGCTAGACGTACAGAGAGAAGGCACTGTGCTCGACGTCAACTTCTTCGACGAGTTGCGCATCGGCCTCGCTACTGCTGACGACATCCGTCAGTGGTCCCACGGCGAGGTCAAGAAGCCCGAGACCATCAACTACCGCACCCTCAAGCCCGAGAAGGACGGCCTGTTCTGCGAGAAGATCTTCGGCCCGACTCGCGACTGGGAGTGCTATTGCGGCAAGTACAAGCGCGTCCGCTTCAAGGGCATCATCTGCGAGCGCTGCGGCGTCGAGGTCACCCGTGCCAAGGTGCGTCGTGAGCG
>JBBSVB010000009.1:0-17900 GCA_038233875.1 Actinomycetales bacterium
ACGAGGCCAGCGCCGCGCCACCCTCGGGCAACTCAGCACCGTCAGCATCTAGGAAGCGAGCACCAAGCGCAGCCAGCACGCCGGCCCCGCCATCGGTGCTGGCACTCCCGCCGATGCCCACCATGATCTGGGTGCAGCCCGCATCAATCGCTGCCGCCATGACCTCACCCGTGCCGCGACTGGTCGCGACCAAAGGCTCGAGACGGCCCCCAGGCAGATTGACCAGCCCGGACACATCGGCCATCTCGACCACCGCAACGTCTCCGAGACGCGCGTAGTAGGTCTCGACCGGCTCCCCAGTGGGGCCGGAAGCGGTCACCGGCACTGCGGCATACCCCGCCTCGACGGCGGCCGCAATGGTCCCGTCACCGCCATCGGCAACGGGACACACCGCGATATCCACCGACACCTCACTCAAGATGCCCCGACTGACCGCGGCGCATACGTCCGCAGCAGTCAGTGAGCCCTTGAACTTGTCGGGGGCGATCAGCACGTGAGTGAGAGTCATGGCGGAATCGATCAGTCGAGCATCGAGATGGCGGTCGGGGCGTCTTTGCCTTCGGCGGCGAGGTCTTCGAATTCGGTGATGGCGTCGATGTTGAGGCCCATGGAGACGTTGGTGACGCGTTCGAGGATCATTTCGACGATGATGGGGACTTTGTATTCGGTCATCCAGGTTTTGGCTTGTTGTAGCGCGGGGGCGATCTGGTCGGGGGTGCGGACACGGATGGCTTTGCAGCCTAGGCCTTCGGCGACTTTGACGTGGTCCACGCCGTAGCCGTCCAGTTCTGGGGAGTTGATGTTGTCGAAGTCGAGTTGGACGTTTTGTTCCATCTCGAAGCCGCGTTGGGATTGGCGGATCAGACCTAGGTAGGCGTTGTTCACCAACACGTGGATGTAGGGGATGTTGAACTGCGCGCCGACCGCGAGCTCCTCGATCAGGAACTGGAAGTCGTAGTCACCCGAGAGCGCGACCACGGTGTCTTCGGGGGTGGCCACTGCCACACCCAGGGCGGCGGGGATGGTCCAGCCCAACGGGCCGGCTTGGCCGGCGTTGATCCAGTGGCGTGAGCCGTAGACGTGTAGTAGCTGCGCGGCCTGGATCTGGGAGAGGCCGATGGTGGAAACGTAGCGGGTGTCGCGGTCGAACACGGCGTTCATCTCTTCGTACACGCGTTGCGGCTTCAACGGCACGTTATCGAAGTGGGTGCGCCGTTGCAGGGTGCGTTTGCGCTCCTGGCACTCGTAAACCCATTTGCTGTCTTCGTTGCCGAGCTTTCCGGCTTCTTTCCATTCCCGAGCAACCTCCAGCAAGGTCTGCAGGGCCAGACCGGCGTCGGAAACGATGGAGTAGTCCGCGGCGAACACGCGACCAACCTGTGTTGGCTCGATATCGATGTGCGTGAACGTACGACCCGCGGTGTACACCTCGAGGCCACCGGTGTGCCGGTTGGCCCACCGGTTACCGATGCCGAGCACGTGGTCCGCTTCCAGCATGGTCGCGTTGCCGTAACGGTGCGAGGTCTGCAAACCGACCATGCCCACCATCAACGGGTGGTCATCACCGATGGTGCCCCACCCCATCAGCGTCGGGATCACCGGGACACCCACAACCTCCGCGAACTCAACCAACACGTCGGCTGCGTCGGCGTTGACGATGCCACCACCGGCCACGATCAGCGGGCGCTGCGCGCCCATCAACAGGCCCAACGCCTTCTCGGCCTGCGCGCGGGTGGTGCCCGGTTTAGCGATGGGCAGCGGCTCGTAGGTGTCGATATCGAACTCGATCTCCGCCATCTGCACATCGATCGGCAAGTCAAGGAGCACCGGCCCGGGACGGCCCGAACGCATCAACTGGAACGCCTTCTGAAACGACCCCGGCATCTGCGCGGGCTCCATCACCGTGACAGCCCACTTGCTCACCGGCCCCGCGATCGCCGCAATATCAACCGCCTGAAAGTCCTCTTTGTGCAACTTCGCGACCGGCGCCTGACCCGTCAGACACAAGATCGGGATCGAGTCGGCCATCGCCGAATACAAACCCGTGATCATGTCAGTACCCGCAGGGCCCGAGGTGCCCACACAAATACCAATATTGCCCGGCGCCGCGCGGGTGAACCCCTCAGCCATATGCGACGCGGCCTCCACGTGACGAGCCAACACGTGCTTAATCACAGGATTCTTACGCATAGCACTATAAAAAGGGTTGATCGCAGCACCAGGCAAGCCAAACGCCTGGGTCGCGCCCTCCTTCTCCAAAATCAAAACAGCAGCATCAGCAGTACGCATACGAGGCATAACTTCTCATCTTTCGTCAAGCGCGTAAACGCTAGCGGGAACTAATAAATACAGGTGCATAAAGTGTCGCCAGGCCAGCAAACGCAGCCGAGCAACGCAGCCGAACCGGGCTTAGGCGAGTTTGTTGGTGCGACCGGACAAACGCTCCACGCCGCGTAGCAGACCCGAGTGGTCCAACTGGCCATCACCATTAGCGCGGGCCGAGGTCATCAACTGCGCAACCAACGAACCCAACGGCACCACGACACCAGCTTCGCGCGAGGCCGAGGTGAAGATGCCCATGTCTTTGTGGTGCAAATCGATGCGGAAACCGGGGTCAAAGGAACGGTTGAGCATGTTGTCTTTTTTCTGTTCCAGCACCTTGGACCCGGCGAGGCCACCACCAAGGACCTCAAGGGCAGCGGGCATGTCCACGCCATAAGCCTCAAGGAAAACCACCGCCTCAGCCAACGCCTGAATGTTACTGGCCACGATCAACTGGTTAGCCGACTTCACCGTCTGACCCGCGCCGCTAGGACCCACGTGCACAATCGTTTTACCGACCGCGTCGAAAACGTCCTTAGCCTCAGCGAAATCAGCGGCCTCACCACCGACCATGATCGACAACACCGCGTTCACCGCACCGGCCTGGCCACCAGAGACCGGCGCATCCAACATCCGAAAGCCCCGATCTGCTGCCTGCTGGGCCAAATCGGCCGCAACGTCGGGGCGGATACTAGAGAAATCAATGATCAACGCACCCGCCGGGGCGCTATCAAAAACGCCGCCCTCACCGTTGAGCACATCGTCGACGTCGGGGCTGTCGGGCACCATGATGCAAATGATCTCCGCGTCTTTGGTGGCCTCAGCCGACGAAGCGGCGCCCGTACCACCAACCTCTTGCAGCGCGGCATACGGGTCGGGGCTGCGGTTGAAACCGGTCACCGTGTGACCGGCCTTAGCGAGGTGACCGGCCATGGGGCTACCCATAATGCCAAGCCCGATAAAAGCAATGGAAGTCATAACAAGTCCTTAGTCTTTGTATGCGGTAAAGAGGAGAAGGGGTTTAGGCCGAAAGCCAACCGAACGTGTCCACGGTGGCCTTCGTCGGCTTGTACTCCAGGCCGACCCACCCGTCGTAACCCCCATCTTGCAAAGCGCTCATCTGAGCCTGCAAAGCCAGGTCACCGGTACCGGGCTCACCACGACCAGGAGCATCAGCGATCTGCACGTGCGCAATGCGGGCAATGTCGTTCGCGATAACCGCGTCCACATCATCACCATTAACCGCCAAATGGAAAAGGTCAGCCAACAAACCAATATTGTCCCCAGCACCAGCCGACTGAGCACGATCAATCACAGCCAGCGCGTCCGCCGCAGTCAACAACGGATACTTCGCCGCGCCGCTCACGGGCTCGATCAACACCGTGCCACCGATCGCGGCAGCCGCCGCGGCCGCCTTAACAAGGTTCTCGGTCGCCACCTCGTCCTGCAACCCAGGATCAACACCATCGATACGGTTGCCGTACAACGCGTTAAAAGACCTACAACCCAAACGCTCACCGATCCCGATAGCGACACCAATGTTGTCAACAAACTCACCACTACGATCAGGCCACGAAACCAGTCCACGGTCGCCGCCAGGCATGTCGCCGGCAAAAAAATTCAGGCCACTGAGCTGCACCCCCGCGTCCCGCACCGCACCCACAAAAGCGTCAACCTCAGCATCAGCCGGCACAGCCGCCGTAAACGGCCACCAAAACTCCACAGCACCAAACCCAGCAGCCTTCACCGCAGCAGGACGCTCCAACAACGGCAACTCCGTAAACATAATCGAACAATTAACGGTGTAACGCAGGGTATGGCTCATTCGGTTTGTTCTCCTTCGATCAGCGTGTCAAGCGGTGTGGCGGCATACCTTTATGGCGTTTGGGCACCAGAAACGTATGCCGCCGGATGAGGTTGGACTCCGGATCAGCAGAATCCCGGGATTCCGTGCCACGCGTTGCCAGCATCGCTGGAGTCGTCGCGCACCACGGCAGCTTCGATGAGGCCGTAGGGGCGGTCAGCCGCGTAGAAGACCTCGTTGTTGTTTTCGACCTCGAAGGCCGACATGTCCACCAGAAAGTGGTGCTTGTTCGGAGCTGAGAACTTGATCTCGGCGATCTGGGGGAACTCCTCCAGCACCGACTTGCCCATCCCGTACAGCGACTGCTGCAGAGCCATGCTGTGGATCTCCGAGAAGCGCTTGAGCATGAGCTCGAGCACGGCGTCGTAGGTGGCGTTGTAGTCAATCTCCTGGCCGGCTTCGTAGCGCCAGCGAGCAACCAACGAGGTCGCCAAGACGCGGTCGGTGGTCTCCTGAAGCGTCGTGTACTTGTCCTTCAAGAAGCCCTTGAACTCCGAACCGGTCGACTTCAACACGACCAGGTCACTGATGCCGGAGACCACGTGGACGATCTCGTCGTCGCCGCGACCGTCGAGGTTGACGACCGTGGTGCGGGTGCCGCCACCGGTCTGCGTGAACGCGTGGTCGTGGTCCTGGATGCGGGCCCAAGCATCTTCGCGAGCCTCGACGCGGGCGCCAGTGGCGACCGGGGCTGCGGTCAAGAAGTGGCGCGCGAGGTCGGTGGCGAACTGCTCCGGGGAATCAATGCCCTTTTCTTTCGCGAAGGCAAACGCGGTGTTTTTCTGCGTGTCGGTGGGGAGCACGTCGCTCTGGTCGCCGGTGTCGTGGGCGGCGGAGAAGTCTCCGCGCAGCGCGCTGCCTACGGTCAGGTCGCGGATCTCGTGGCGGTCGGTGTCACGGTAGATGCGCACGACATGCGTTTCGGCCTTGCCGTACTGGTTCGAACCCAATGAGATTGCCATGGTGACTCAACTTCCTCTGTAGGTGGACAATGCGAAGGGACTAAGAAGGACAGGAACGTGGTAGTGCTGAGAGGGATCTTCGACCCGGAAAGTCAGTGCTACTTCCGGAAAGAACGTCGGCTGACTGGTCGCCTCAAAATATGAGGCGGTATCAAAAGTCAGTCGGAATGTCCCAGCTTCAATCTCAGCCGGGCCCAACTCGGGAACTCGTCCATCGTCGTTGGTGACAGCCTCAGCCAACGTCGATACGTTGCCTTCACTGTCGAT
Organism: Actinomycetales bacterium; assembly: GCA_038233875.1. Lineage (GTDB taxonomy): Bacteria > Actinomycetota > Actinomycetes > Actinomycetales > Dermatophilaceae > Ornithinicoccus. The sequence goes on from JBBSVB010000009.1 coordinate 5,416, forward strand.
GGCCTCTAGGCGCACGGGAACGCCCCTGGCAGGCCGACCTCCCGCTGTGTCCAGCACGTGGGTGGTGATTGCACTCACCTTTGAGTCCTTTCACTAGGCGGAAGTAAACTTCTACTGTGTGGAAGTGTAGACCTCGTCGCGCGTGGCGTCAACCACTGCTGGGCGTACGACTTTCGGCGGAGGCTGCGACTCCGCGACGTGGCAGGGATGAGTGCGGCATACCGGAGCAAGGAGTGCTCTACGGAAGCGCTGGGGATGAGCCGACCGAACGGTGCCAGCCGCATCGGACCTCACGGTGGAGGTGATGGGGCTGGAACCGATCGGCGACGAACTAGACGTGATACTTAGGTGAAGATGCTGACTCCGCCTGGTCCTACGAGCAGCCCGACGATGATCAGCACGGCCCCCCACAGAATTTGCTTGCGCAAAAGCGCGAAGATTCCGGAGACGACCAGGATCACCGCGATGATCCACAAAATGGTTGCCATGACACTCCTTAGCGTTGAGATGGCGGCCGCATATACAGCCGAAACCTGAACGTATGCCGCTTCGAGCGCTCTCGCCACCGGAAACGGAGTTTCCTGCCACGAAGTCGTCATAGATCGGCAAGAAGGGCGTAACACCCATCGATTTGTCGCAGACATAACGTCGTAGCTGCGTCACCCCGACGCTCACACTACGCCTGCAGGAGAATTTATGAAGACCCTTTCCGTGACGACATTGGGTGCCGCTCCCAGCCTATCGTTGCTGGTCGCTGCGGCCGCCCCTGCACTAGCCACCGCGCATGCCTAAAAGCACCATGACTCCAACCGTCAATACCGCGTCACGATCGTCAATTTCACCGAAGGGCAGCCCTTCACCCAGCAGTTGCGGCAGCCACCTCAAGGCCGATCGATCTCATCCGTCGGAGCAAGCAGGTGCGAGAAAACATTCGTCAGATCGGCGAGAACGGTGACACCTCAGTGCTCGTCAACCATCTTGAGAACACCGAGAAGTTTGCCGACCTTGTGCCGCCGCGCCAGGGCCTGATCGGCGAGACAGGCAGCGCCGGCACCTGCATGAACAACCCCGACCTCGCCGAGAACGGGAAGGTCCGCCGCCACCCCGGGATCAAGGGCTCCGAAGGCGGCCTGAACCCCGCCATCCACGACTGGGATGGCCCCGTCGGCCAAGTCATCATCACGCGTATCGCCTGACCCCTGCGGCCGCAGGTGCGACGAACCTTCATCCGTTCGCCGAGACGCAGGAGGTGCACCACGACACGCCAATGAGGTGGTGCATTTCCTGAGTATCGATGGGCGTCGAAAACATTCAGCCGTGCGACGTGAAGTCGTCGATCACGGGTTTGCCCGCATCGAAGAACTGTCAGTGTGTCTGATATTTGTCAACGGTTACTCCCACGAACTTCTGATCCTGCTACATCAGGGCGATGAGACGATCCAGTCCTTGAGTTCCAGTCAGATCAGCGTCAAGCAGCGGCACCTGCGTCATCGCAATCTCCGGCAGCGCGTCACGCAGCACCTGAAGGTGTGCCTCTTCTTGCCGGTGGCGCGCCGCAAGGAAATCGCCGGCATCGGTCGGGGAGCGCTTGTTAACTACCAAGGCATCGACGTGAGCGCCGAGCCGGGCAAGGTCACGCTCAAGCTCGATGGTCTCCATGACCGGCAGCCGCTCTGCCGCAAGCACCACCACGAACCCCGTGTGCTCGCGGTCGGTGATCACGTCGCGCAGGTGGGTGAAGCGGGCTTGCCGTCGCACCAGGATGTCCTTGATCTCCACGTCACGCGCTGACCGATCACGCTGGCGTCGGCTGACCTGGGGGACGACTTCAGCGCCAGGATCGGTCTGACGCTTGCGCCGGTCCAGGTTGGTCATGGCATCGGCAAATCGCTGCGATGTGTCTTGCCGATCCAGCAAGCCCGACGTCCACGCACTGACCACCTCGGGCAGGCCGAGCATCCTGACCGTGTGCCCCGACGGTGCGGTGTCGACCACCACAAGGTCGTAGATCTGCTCAGCCCCCTCGACCACGTCAGCCAGACGCTCCAAGACGGCGGCCTCAGCTGCGCCAGGCGCTTGGCGAGCCAACCTCAGGTGTTTGGTGACTTCGCCGCCGAGGTGCTCGGGCATGAGTCGGCGCATCGTCCGCTCGGCCGCCGTCAAGTGCGTATCCATCGTCTGTTCGGGGTCCAACTCACAAGCGTCCAGGCCTGGGTCGACCTCGACGAAACCGTCGCCGATCGTCATACCGAAGAGGTGTCCGAGGTTGTGAGCGGGATCGGTGGAAACCAGTAAGACCCGGGCACCAACGCGGGCACGACCGAGGGCAAGCGACGCAGCGATGGACGTCTTACCAACACCTCCCTTGCCTCCGACGAACACCACCCGGCGGCGCGCGGCAAGGTCTAGCAGCACGAGATGCGATCCAGGGGGGAGCGGTCCAGCCCCATGCGTTGGTGCCAGGCGTGAAAGCGGTCGTACACGACGGGAAGCAACTCCACCGCATACCAATTCATCGGGTTAGGCACGCCCAGGGACTCGCTGAGGACGAGCATCAACATGATGTCGTCTTCGTCCTGTTGGGCACGCGCAAAGGTATGCCGATAGCGTCCGGCGAAAACCTCGTGGAACCACTCCCTCAGGCTCGGTGTGGCCGCAGGATCGAAGCCATCGCGCCTCGACGGGTTCACGGTGACCTGCTCACGCTGAGCGCCTCACGACACGTGCTTCACGACGATGGTCCCGCGGACCGCGCGTCGGTGTCAGCCTCCTGCTTGGCCGCCATCTCGTCCGCCCAATCGACGTCCGAGCCGTCCGCCTTTGCGCTGCGCATGGCCCCGACCGCTTCGACGATGACCCACACCGCGGCCACCAAAATCACCAGGTCGAGTCCCAAGAGCAACCAGTTTTGGTCGGTCCAGAAAGTCCCCAACTGGGCAAACAACGCATAGACCGTCATCACCAGGAGGAAGACCAACGGAATCATCAGGGCAATCGGGTTGCGCCCTCGACGCATCACCATGATGGCCACGATCGACAACGTCAGGCCCGCCATGAGTTGGTTGGTCGTGCCGAACAGCGGCCAGATCAACATGCCGCCGGAGCCATCGACACCGGCCCCGAAAGTCAGCCCCAAGGCCACGACCAGCGCAATCACCGTCGAGACGCCCTTGCCGATCGTGAAGCCCATGATTTCGCCGATCTCCTGAACGACGAAGCGCTGCAACCGCACCCCGGTGTCCATCGTGGTCGCGGCAAACAGGATGGCGGTGGTGGCCAGGATCGTCGCGGACAACGACTGGGATAGTCCCAGTCCCTGCTCCACGATGACTCCGCCACCTTGCACGAACGCCCCCACACTGCCGGCGCCGAACTCGCTATAGGTCTCCTCCCAGGCTTGCAGGGTGGCGAACCCGGCGGTGGTGGCGATGATGGCCCCGAGCGCCAGCAGGCCCTCACCGACCGCTCCGAAGTATCCGACGAATCGCGCGTCGGTCTCCTTATCGAGTTGTTTGGAGCTCGTCCCGGACGACACCATCCCGTGGAATCCGGAAATGGCACCACAGGCGATGGTGACGAACAGCAGCGGCACGATCCCGGGAGTTCCATCGGGCACGTTGGAGTTGAAAGCGGGGGCCACAATCGTCGGGGATGCGATGAGCACGGAGACATACAACAGCCCGAGCGCGAGGAAGAGCTGAAGACCGTTGATGTAGTCACGGGGTTGCAGCAGCATCCACACCGGCAAGACTGACGCGACTCCGGCATATAGGAACAGAAGGATGATCCACACCGAGTTGGCCGGAAGACCGAGCATCGAGTCCGGCAACGACAGGGGCATTGCGTTGCCCCACAGGATCATTGCGTAGAGGGCGACGACGCCGATGATCGAGACCACCGGAAGGCTGGCCCACCCCCGGTAGAGCGCCTGCCCGATGATGAGCGCCACCACGATTGCGCCCCAGGTGGGGATGACCGCAGTCGGGGTAGAGACGAGCAAACCGGAGATGACCACCGCGAATGCCGCGTTGACCATCAGCAGTAGCAGGAAGATGACGACCAAGAACAGGTTGCTGCCACGTTGGCCGATATAGCGCTGAGACAAGGCTCCCATCGAGCGGCCCTTGTTGCGGGTCGAGGCCCACAGCGCCCCCATGTCGTGAGCGCCCGCGAAGAAGACAGTGCCGATAGTGACCCACAGGAACGCGGGCAACCAACCCCAGATCACCGCAATGGCCGGGCCCACGATGGGGGCCGCGCCAGCAACTGAGGTGAAGTGGTGTCCCCACAACACGTACTTATTGGTAGGAACGTAGTCCACGCCGTCTTCGAGGGCATGCGCGGGCATGATCGCATCGGGTTGTAAGGCGTAGACCTTGTTCGCCAAGTAGTGCGAGTACAGCAGGTAGCCAGCCAGGATCATGGCGATCCCGATGAGGGCAAGGACGATAGAACTCATAGCCTACTCCAGTCTTTGATGACTCAGTTGTCACGTGACCTTCACACGGTAGGCTACGGGGGGCCTTCGGCGCGACGGGTATGGCGTCAGGGAACAATCTCTTCCACCTCCCCGTCGATCAGATCAACGGCCGGAATGACCACGAAAGGCACATTGGGAAGGCTTTCGTCGGCGATGTCTTGCCATGCTTCGTCGTCTCCGGAGTCGCTGTCCTCGGGCGGCCAAGCATCGTCAACGGGAAAACGTTCAACGCGGGCGACCTGTGACGAGTCGGGCCGGTTGAGCCCCTTCAGTAATTGGGTTGCATCCACGGATCAAAGGGTGCTTCGGATCGCGTGATACCGCGCATAGCAGTATCGCCATTTGTCTAACAGGCCAAGGAAGCGCGGCGATCCGAGTGATCTCGACATACTTTTAGGGCTCTTGCACTGCCACGATCAGCGCATGCCGCCCTCCGTCGATGTCCCATCTGCGTCAGACCACCAGATGGCCGCAACTGCGGCGTCGGCAGCAGCCGACCGCGCTGGACTCACGATGCGCAATATTCACGACTTCGAGCAGCTGCGCTCGGTGTCGGCTCTGCTGGAGGCGGTGTGGGGCCGCAGTGAAGAGGGCGTCCCGATGAACACCGATGTATTGCGCAGCATCGTGCACGCGGGCGGTGCCGTCACCGGTGCCTACAGCTCCGAGGGAGCGCTCGTGGGGGCTGCTGCCCTCACACCGTCCGTCCCCTCGATGGCGTCATACTCGTTCATCGCTGCCGCCCAGCGCGGAGGAAGCGACGCGGGCATCGGCTACGCCATCAAGATGTATCAACGAAGCTGGGCTTTGCAGAACGGGTTCACCACCATGTCGTGGACGTTCGACCCCCTAGTGAGCCGCAATGCTCGATTCAATCTGGTGAAACTCGGAGCAATCGCACGGGTCTACGAGGAGGCATTCTACGGTCAGCCCACCGATGAGATCAGCGGCGACGACGAGGCCGACAGGCTGGTGGCGTGTTGGGCACTGGACTCCGAGCGTGCCGTCAGAGCATCCGCCGCCATCAATGCCGCTCTGTCCCCCTCCGCGGCTAGCGATCCCACAACAGAGGATGCGCTCAGACCACCGGCCGACGCCCTCATGTCTGCACGCGGTCCCGACGGATTACCCATGACGGTGAGCCGGACCGACAGCCGATGGTGTCGCGTACCCAGGGACATCGTTGCGCTGCGCACCAGCGATCCGGGTCAAGCCTCGGCCTGGCGGATGGCGGTGCGAGAGGTCTTCACCGATGCATTCAGCGCAGGCCTGCAGGCCACCTCGATGTCTCGAGACAGTTGGTATCGACTCACCCCGAAAGGCACCGTATGAAACTCGAGCACCTTGAGTTGCGGCACATGAAGATCCCGCTGGTCACCCCCTTCCGTACTTCCTTTGGTACCTCGCACTACAAGGACACCTTCCTGCTGCACCTCACCACCGACGAGGGACAGGGGTGGGCCGAGTGCGGCGCCGAAGCAGACCCCCTCTACAGCGCAGAATTTCTCGCCGGCGCCGAGCTCGTGATCCGCGACCATCTGATGCCCCGCGTGCTCGCGCTGGGTGAGCGAGTCTCCGCAGACCGCGTGGCCGTAGCACTGGGTCCAGTCAAAGGCCACCACATGGCTAAGCACGTCGTCGAGACGGTCATCTTGGACGCCCAACTGACCGCCGAGGGCCAATCCTTTGGCCGCTACCTCGGCGCCGTTCGCGACCGAGTGCCGGCCGGAGTGTCGGTGGGGATCATGGATTCCATCCCGCAGTTGCTCGAGGCCGTCGGCGGCTACATTGCGCAGGGGTATCTGCGGATCAAGCTCAAGATCGAACCCGGCTGGGACCTCGAGCCCGTGCGCTGCGTCCGCGAGACTTTTGGCGATGACCTACTGCTCCAAGTGGACGCCAACACCGCATACACGCTCGCTGATGCCCGCCATCTCGCCGCGTTGGACGCTTTCGAACTGGTCATGATCGAGCAGCCCTTGCCCGAAGACGACCTGCTCGGGCACGCGGCGCTGGCACGCATCATTAAGACGCCGGTCTGCCTGGACGAGTCGATCACCTCGGCGCGGGACGCGGCCACCGCCATCACGCTGGGGGCGACCAGCATCATCAACGTCAAACCGTCACGGGTAGGCGGATATCTAGAGGCGCGAAGAATTCACGACGTCGCCGCCGCCCACGGGGTGCCGGTGTGGTGCGGCGGCATGTTGGAGACGGGCATCGGGCGGGGCCCAAACCTGGCGTTGGCGGCGTTGCCCAACTTCACGATCATCGGTGACACATCCGCTTCCAGCCGCTACTTCACCTCTGACCTCACCCCACCGTTTGTGCTTGATGAAGACGGTCATGTGGCGGTCCCAGACGGCCCTGGGATCGGTGTGCCCGTCCTGCTCGACGCGGTCGAGGAATTTACCGTCTCGACCGTGCACATTGAGACCGAGTCCCGATGATCGACGGGCACAACGACCTGCCATGGGCGATCCGCCGCTGTTGTGGTGGCGACCTCGATCGGGTCGATCTGACAAGAGCGGTGCCCGCGTTCGACACCGACTTCCCGCGACTGCGCACCGGCGGAGTCACCGCACAATTCTGGTCGGTCTACGTGCCTGCTGCGTTTACTGGCCCCAGCGCGGTCACGGCGACGCTGGAGCAGATCGACCTCGTGCACCGCCTCGTGAAGCGCCACGCTGAGGTGTTGGCTTTGGCCGAAACCGCCGACGACGTGAACCGGGCGCGGGGGCAGGGCCGGATCGCTTCACTGCTGGGGATGGAGGGCGGGCATTGCATCGACAATTCGCTCGGCGTACTGCGGATGATGCGCGCCCTGGGAGTCCGGTACCTCACCTTGTCGCACAACAGCAACGTCGACTGGGTCGACTCGGCAACCGACAAGCCCGTGCTTGGGGGTTTGAGTTCCTTCGGGGAAGAGGTCGTCGCCGAGATGAACCGACTCGGCATGCTCGTCGACCTCTCTCATGTATCGGCCGATGCCATGCGGCACACCCTGCGGGTTGCAGCCGCGCCGGTGATCTTCAGCCATTCGGGCGCTCGCGCCATCACCGATACGCCACGCAACGCGCCGAATGACGTGCTCGAGTCGATGGGCCGCAACGGCGGAGTCGCCATGGTGCCCTTTGTTCCCGAGCTCATCAATCAAGCTTGTGCTACGGCATACGCCGACGCGAGCGAGGCGCCCCAGACGGCCTACGCTTCACCGGGAACCACCATCGGTGAGGCTGGAATCGACGATGTGGTGGCCCATATCGAGCATATTCGGGAGGTCGCGGGGGTCGACCACATCGGCATCGGCGGCGACTACGACGGGGGCAGCCCAATGCCCTCAGACCTGCCGGACGTGTCGGCATACCCCCGGCTCTTCGCGGCCCTGCGGGCTCGCGACTGGAGCAACGACGAGCTCGAATTGCTAGCATCCGGCAACATTCTGCGGGTGCTCCGCACCGCCGAAGAGGTCTCCGGCTGACGGCGGCCCCCTGAGTCCGAGGCTTTAGACCAGCCGCAGGTGGAGCCACACAGCCAGGCGGTCATCGGGCTGGTCCAGATCAAAATCGAACAGCTCGCCCGCGCGCCGCAGGCGGTAGCGCAGCGTGTTGGGGTGGACCCCGATCCGCACGGACGCTTCGGTGATGTCCCCCACCGCGTCCAGCCAGGCCAGAACCGATGCGGAATATTCAGTCTGACGGGCTTGATCGTGCGCTGTCATCGCCTCAATCCCGGTGTGCCGTAACCGGGGGTGGTCGTGCAGCACCGTGGCGACGTGCTCGAGGACGACCCGGGAGTAGACGTCCGCCAAACGCGCCACAACAGGGAGGTCGGGCTCAGAAGTGGTGACCGCTAGAACGTCCTCCACCTCACTACGCATGCTTGGAAGCTCGGACAGATCGGTGGCACCGTAGGCAATCGCCGCTTTGAGACACTCGCCCGGAGGTCGTCCCGGAGCGGCCAACGCAGCTGCGACGAGTCGGTCCACACTGCGAGCCTCGACGGGGGCCAGCACGAAGACTGCTCGCTCGGTGGTCGCGACCGAGGCATCCGGGCAGAACGAGGCGAAGTAGCGGGTCAGCATCGCCCCTATTTCTGCGTGGTCAGGCTCTGGCGGCGTCCCCGCCTCGGTGGGTCGAACCGCTGGCGCGAAGCCGATGAGGGCCAGGTCGTCGTCAGCCGCCGGAAGGGAGCGCGAGGCGGCCTTCCCGGCCTCAAAGGAACCCTCCAGCGCGGCAAGCAAGGCGGCGCTGCGGGCGTCCGCTTCCCGAGCACGGTTATGCCGGGTCTTCAGCAACTGCAACGCAGCCAGCGATGCAGCGTTCAGCAGAGCAATGAGACCTTGGGCGGGTAATCCACCTGGACCTTCAATGACCCAGATCGTCCCCAAGGGTCTGGTCCCGGCTCGGATCGCGATCGCCGAGCGAGGCAACTCCTCACCCACGGCATCAAAGTGGACCGCCCCTTGAGCCGCATAGATCTGTCGGTATTGGTCGGGATTGCTGGGCACGTCAGGCACTTGATGGGCCAGGATGCCCGCTTCACGAACGGCGTCGATGCGTTGCCCTTCGACCGAGGAATACTCCAGCACCCGGCGATTCAGGTCTTCGATCACGACCGATCCGCCCGCGACTGAAGCGACGGTGTTGACCAAGACCAGCAGCTCTTGGTGATCCCCGGGGCTGGCATCGGCGCCGATGGCGTTCACGGCAATCAGCCCACTGATCAAAGCATCCAGATCGCGCCAATGCGTCTCTGGCGGAGTGGACAGTAACGCCACCTTGCCCTCGATGGCCGCCGCGACAGGGACGTGGGGGTCACTGGACCAGCGCTTCAGGACCACACCGCTATACCCGCTGTTGGCTGCTCGCCCAATCAGATCGGTCCACCCCGGATCGCTCTCCCGCAACCCGGAAGCGAAGAGCAGCGCGCCATGGCCTTGCGGCAACGTCTCGAACCGGTCGTAGAGCACCGTGCCGGACACGTGAGTCTGCATACCACCAGGGGCGGCAAGCACGCGAAGCGTGCGCGGCCCTAGCGACTCAACGATGTCGCCGAGCGTCCCAGCCCCGGCTCGGGAGATGTCGGCGACCTCTGTCCTATCGCCCAAAGTCTGCCTCCAAGTTAGTCGCATCGACTAACGACCGGTGCCGCCGTGACCGCCACGATGGAAACAAGGTCACTGGCTCACAGTAGCGCCTCCCCTACTCTCGAAAAGGCACTCTCATGAACAGACTCCGCAGAAGGTCACTCGTGCTCACGCCGATGGCCTTGGCTCTCGTGATCACCGCCTCTGCTTGTGGAAGCGACGCCACAGCACCCGAAGAAGCGGGCGCTTCCGCGGCTTCCACAGTCAATGCGGAAATGGACCAAGCCTTGGCTGATTCCCTGCCCGACGACATCAGAGAGTCCGGGAAGTTGGTCCTAGGCACGGACCCGACCGACCCACCCTTGGAGTTCTACGCAGAGGGCAACGAACTCATCGGCGCGGAAATTGACTTGGCCACAGCGATTGGCGGGGTGCTCGGCTTGGAGGTCGAGTTCGTGCCAGCCAAGTTCGACACGATCATCCCGGGCATTCAGGCCGGACGCTACGACGGGGCCGTGTCCGGCTTCGCTGACCGCCCCGAACGCCAAGAGGTCGTGGACTTCGTGGACTACTTCCGCACTGCACGGGGGTTCCTAGTGCAAAAGGGCACCAACGCGGACATCGTCGACGTCGAAGACCTGTGCGGAAAGACGGTCGCCGTGGCGGCTGGCACCACCATGGTCGATGCCATGGTCGAGTTGACCGACCAGTGCGCGGCGGAAGGCAAACCCGCTCCGGACTCGCAAACCTTCCCCGACGTGAGCCAGTCAGTCCTAGCTGTCCAAGCAGGACGCGCTGACGTCACCGTGCTGCCCAAGCACGCAGCGCTGTGGACTGCTCAGCAGGCCGACGGGGAACTCGAGGTCGTGGGATCACCCAAAGAAGGAAACGACATCAACGGGATTGCGCTCGGCAAAGACTCCGGACTGACCGAGCCCGTCCAGGGTGCCATCCAGAAACTGATGGACGACGGCACCTTCGAGGAGATCTTCACCGAGTGGGGTTTGCAGGACGTCATCCTGGAAGAGGCGACGGTCAATGCCGGCGAGTAAGCAGGTTTTGGACGGCGGCGGACCCTCCGCGTCAGCGCCGTTCTCCGGGGCAGCTGACTCCGGGCCTCCGCCGATGGACGCCATCGCGGTGAAGCATCCCGGGCGCTGGGTGGCGACCGGCATCTTGCTGCTCGTCGTCCTCACGTTGGTGCAGTCAGCGGTCACCAACCCCCGTTACCGCTGGGACGTGGTTGGCGAATACCTCTTTAGCGAGCCAATCGTCAGTGGACTGCAGCTGACGATGATTCTCACCGTCTCCTCGATGGTCTTGGGGATCGTGCTCGGCATCGCCTTGGCGATTATGCGGCTGTCGCCGAATCCGATCCTCTCGCAGGGAGCGGGGGCGTACTTGTGGTTCTTTCGGGGGACGCCACTGCTGGTCCAGTTGATTTTTTGGTACAACCTGTCCGCTCTCTACCCGACGGTGTCGGTGTCCATTCCATTCGGGCCGGCGCTGATCGAAGGCAACGCCAACGTGATCATTACACCCTTCGTCGCGGCGGTTTTCGGATTGGCCCTTAATGAGGCTGCCTATATGGCCGAGATCATTCGTGGAGGCATCATCGGTGTGGACCGTGGCCAGGCCGAAGCAGCCAAAGCGATGGGCATGACGCACATGCAGACGTTGCGTCGCATCGTCTTGCCGCAGGCTATGAAACTGATCATCCCGCCGACAGGCAACCAAACGATTCTGATGCTGAAGACCACCTCTCTGGTCAGCGTTTTGGCGCTGACCGAGTTGCTCTACTCCGCGCAGGCCATCTACGCCCGCACGTTTCAGACCATGCCGTTGCTGATCGTCGTGAGTATTTGGTACCTAGCGCTCACGTCCATCTTGACCGTGGGGCAGTTCTATCTGGAGAAGCACTTCTCCGAGGACGACAAGGGAACGACCGGTGGTTTAGGTGTGTGGTTCCGACGCAACCTGTTGTCCATGAAGGCCAAGACTCCGACTTCCTCCACGAAAGAGAGCACCAGTCATGCCTGAGCTCGCGCTACAAGCGAAGTCGGTGCACAAGTCCTACGGGTCGCTCGAGGTGTTAAAGGGCATTGACCTAGACGTTCAGCCTGGCGAGGTGACGTGTCTCTTGGGGCCTTCTGGCTCAGGCAAGTCGACCTTTCTACGGTGCATCAATCACTTGGAGAAGATCAATTCCGGGCGGTTGTCCGTGTTCGGTGAGTTGGTGGGCTATCGCGAAGACAACGGGAAGTTGTACGAACTGAAAGACAACGACGTCTGCCGCAAGCGCGCCGAGATCGGCATGGTCTTTCAGAGTTTCAATCTGTTTCAGCACATGACGGTCTTGGAGAACCTGATTGAGGCACCACAAAGAGTGCTCGGCGAGAAGAAGAAGGTCGTCACCGAACGCGCCCGGGATTTGCTGTCGAAGGTCGGGTTGTCGGATCGGGAGAGGAGTCTGCCGCGTCAACTCTCTGGCGGCCAGCAGCAGAGGGTGGCTATTGCCCGGGCATTGACTATGCAGCCCAAGCTCATGCTCTTCGACGAACCGACGTCTGCGCTGGATCCAGAATTGGTGGGAGAGGTGCTGAAGGTAATGCGCGATCTTGCGGACACCGGAATGACCATGATCTCGGTCACCCACGAAATCAGCTTTGCGCGCGACGTCGCCGATAACGTCGTATTTATGGACGGTGGCGTGATCGTAGAGTCAGGGCCCCCCGAGCAGGTGTTGGGTAATCCTCAGCACGAACGGACCCAGGCCTTTCTGGCTAATGTGATTTAGGCCGTGGTGCTTTGTATCGGCCAGACTGGCCGGTGTGAAGTCACCTCTGCAAGACCGCCTCGACGCCCTGCGTGAAGAGTTGTAGAGCGTCCGCGAGGGCACCATCGCCGGATACGCCG
>JBBSVB010000010.1:0-17563 GCA_038233875.1 Actinomycetales bacterium
CCGCCGACGTGTCGATCAGCGATGACGTCGCCTTTGCGGCCGTGCAAAGTCTCGATGGTGATGAAGTGGCTGATGGTGATGAAGTGGCTGATGGTGATGAAGTGGCTGATGGTGATGAAGTGGCTGATGGTGATGGGGCCGGCGATGGTGATGGGGCCGGCGATGGTGATGGGGCCGGCGATGGTGATGGGGCCGGCGATGGTGATGGGGCGGATGACGACGGCCACACCACCCTGGACGACTTCTTCGGCATCGGCGAGGACGATGACGACGAGGTTGACGGTGCAGACGAGGTTGACGGTCTAGACGAGGTAGAAGGTTCACATGACACTGATGATGGTGACGTCGATGCAGACGTCCCAAACGCAGATGCATCGACCCAAGCCGAGGCGAAGCCATCCACGTCAGGGCGTGGCCGCAAAGGCCGACCCAGCGTGCCGAGTTGGGACGACATCATGTTCGGTGCACGCGACCGCAAGAACTAAGGGCTTGAGCGCTTAGGACACCGATCGCCGCGCACTGGCCGCCCGCAGCACCCACACGAGCCACAGGAACAGCGTGACGGCAATGACCGTCATACCCAACTCGCCGTTAGCAGGTAGCGCCACGGCTAGTCCGCCGCCCAGGGCCCACGACAGCTGGATGAGGGTCTCAGATCGGCTGAAGACACTCGTGCGTCGGTCGTCGCTGATGTGCTCCTGGATCGTGGCGTCGAGGGACAACTTGCCGAGTTGTTGGCATAGCCCGACCACAAAACTCAGCAGCAGCACGGTGGTCAGCCCAAACGCAAAGGCCGTCACGCCGGCCACCGCGACGTCGATCACGAGCAACCACTTGACCAGCGTGACCGGGTGCAGATCTCGGGGCCGCGAGCCCAGGAACGTCCCGACTGCACTCCCTACACCCGCAGCGGCCACCACCACCCCCAGCAGCAGCGTGTAGTTCTGATCCCAGCCCGTCGGCGGGTTGTTGCGGAACAAGAACGCCAAAAAGATCGTCAAGAACCCCGACAGCAGGCGCAGCCCGACGTTGGCCCGTAGTGCGGTGACGACCGGCAACGGCACACCCCACCGACCGTGTCGCGGCGCGAAGTCGCTCATCGCGACCTCACGCTCGCCCTTGGTCGAGTCCACCTGCGCCGGAAGCAAAATGGCTAGCACCGTGCCGACCGCAAAGATCACGAAAGCCATCCGCAACGCCCAGGATGCGCCCAACGTCGCCACCCCAATGGCCAGCGGGGCAGCCACCGCTGAGCCGATCACGCCAGCCATCGACATACGACCGTTTGCTGCCACCAACGTCATCGACTCCGGGAGTAGCCGGGGGGTGGCCGCAGCCCGAGTGATGTTGTATGCCTTGGACGAGATCAGGATGCCGAGGGCCGCCGGGAACTGCCACCACAGCGACCCGTCCAAGGACGAGGCAAGCGCCCAACACAAGAAGGCCCGCATGGCCATCATCGACCCGATGGCCCAGCGTCGACCGTGCCGGAAGCGATCGAGGAACGGGCCCACCAACGGCGCCAAGACGGCGAACGGCAGCAACGTCAGCAGCAAGAACAACGCCACCTGGCCCCGTGCCTCACCGCTGGGCACCTGGAAGAACAATGACCCGGCCAGCGAGATCGCGACGACCGTGTCGCCGGCGTTGTGCAACCCGTGAATTTCGATCAGCCGGGACAGCCCCGTCTGACCTGCGCCTTTAGCGTGAGTGGCTTTGCGGGTCGCGGTGTAGGTCGCCTTGCTGGCTGCACTGGTGCCGTGCCCCACGGCTCGAGCCCCCTTACCTAACCCCGTTCCGACACTGTTCCCGATCCGGGCCGCCCGCGAGGATTGTGACCTGGCTGCTGCCCCGGAGATCGACCGCTTGTAGTGATCCGAGGTGGGCCCGGGAGTCTCGTCGTCGCTCATCGCGGCGCAGGCAACGGGCAGAGGTCGAGATCAAACGGCAGCACGTCCGGCGAGAGCGCTTGGGCCTGGGCGGCGCGGGCCGACATACGGCGCAGGTAGTGACGTCGACAGAGCACCTCGTATTCCACGCGCGACTGCGCTCCATGGTTGCTCTCCAGCGGCGCCTGCGCCTCGCCGTCGCTCACCGCCTCCGCCACGTTGCCGACGACGACCTGCTCCCCCTGCACGGCCATGACGCCGTCAACGGTGCGGGCATTGTGGGTCGCCGTGCGGCCACACCAGCACAGGGCGCGCACCTGAAGCACCTCGGTGCGGTCACACAACTCGATGAGCCGCCGGGAGCCGGGGAAAAGCTGGGCTCGGAAGTCGGCGGTGATGCCAAAGGCGTAGACGTCAATGCCCATCTCGTCGACCAAACGCGCTAACTGCTCGACCTGGGCGGGCTCGTAAAACTGGGCTTCGTCGCAGATCAGATAGTCGACCCGCTGACCGTGGCTCGCTTGGGCCACCACGTCGTCCCAGAAGTTTGTCGCGTCGGTGACCTCGAGGGCCTCATGGCTCAGGCCGAGCCGCGAAGACAGCACGGAGTCCCCCGCTCGGTCGTATCGGGAGAAGATCAAGCCTGCCCGGCCTCGTGCTGAGTGGTTGTGGTTCATCTGTAGCGCAAGAGTCGACTTGCCGCAGTCCATCGTCCCCGTAAAGAAGATGAGTTCGGCCACTCGCGAAGTCTACGGACCCCGTCCGCCCAATCCACGATTCGCGCAGCGCACTCAAGCGACATTCATCGTCACGCGACGTGATGCAGCAACGGGATCAACGTCTCGTCGTCGCTCAACGACCCGTGGTGACCGATCAAACCCAAGAACGCCGGGCGGCAGTCCCGCGAGTCGAGCACCGTGTAGGCCCCCGTCATAGCGGTCACTACGTCGCCAATGCGAGGTCGCACGGCATCTCGCACCGCACCAAACCAGCCCTGATCAATCGCTGCTTCTCGGGTCGCCAACACGGCTGCTTCCCCCAGCACGCCTCGCCACCGGGCAAGCACATCGTCGCGAGCGCCGGGACGGCAGAACACATGACCGGCGCGCGGGTCGCCGCCGAGCAGCGCAACGCCGTCGTTAAGGTCGCTGTTGGTGGCCAGATCGAACCGGTCAGCGAACGGGGCCTCGATCATCCCGTGGTCGGCGGTCACCGTCAGCGACGTGCCAGCGGGCAGGGCCGTCGCCACGTCTCGCAGGGTCCGGTCGGCACCCTCGACGGCTTCACCCCACTGCCACGAGTCGGGGCCGGCCGTGTGACCGGCTTTGTCGACCTCGTCGAGATAGAGGTAGACCAGCGCCGGGCCGGGCGTGGCGTTCAGTGCGGCGAGCGTCGCGGCCACCCGATCGGCCGAGGTTTCGGCCCCCACGAAGGCTCCGCCGCCCAAAGCGGCGCGAGTCAGCGCTGATCCGGCGAAAGCGCCCCGCGAAACTGTGGTGACGGCCACCCCGGCACGGGCTGCGCGTGCCAGGAGGGTCGGTGCGGGTTGGTAGGCAACGGGGTCGGGCCCGGAGTCCCACGACAAGTGACTAAACAAGGCGGCCCCGCTGGGCATCAGGCCCATGGTGCCGATCAGTCCGTGTTGGCCGGGGCTAAGCCCGGTGCCCAGGCTGGCCAAACTCGTGGCGGTGGTGGAGGGGAAGCCGCTACGCAGCCTCTCGAGGGGTCCGCTGAGCGTGCGCAGGAACGGCGCGTGACCGCTGCGCCGCCGCAGTTGTTTCGATCCCAAACCGTCCACCAGCGCCACGACGGCCTTCGCGACCGGTGGCAACACAATCCGCGGGGTATGCAGGGAGCCCGGCTCCGCGCCTGCCTGAGGTAGATAGTGCCTATCGAGGTGCGGAAGTTCGATTCCCAGCGACGCCAGCACTGCCGGCAGGACATCGCCGAGCGAGGCGGCATACGGCGGAGGGGCCCAACCGGTTGGTGCGCTCAACGTCCCAACCGCGACGACAACTGGGCGGCGAAACTGAGCGCTTTAGCCAACGCGTCTTCGCCTTCGGACTCGGCCGCGATGCGCAGGGAGATGTCGTCACCGGCGACGGTGCCTTCATACCCGTGGTCGCCGTCGCATTGCGGATCGGCACAGTTGGCCGGCACTAAGTCCAACCTCGACACCGCGCCCCAGCCCAGGGTCAGCGTGGCTGCTCGCCCGGCCAGACCCCCGGTAAAGGTTTCGGGGTCAGGGATGACGTGGGTGACCATCACGCCCCGCACCGCCCGTAGCGGCACGACTTCGGTGGTGACGGTGGCCATGTGCCCATGATCAGGCTGGTCTGACTCATGGTCGTCGGCGTGACCGATAATCAGCCGGTGCTCGGTCATCACCAGCACCGTCATGTGGCGGCGCACGGTCTCTGCGTCGAAGGTCATCTCTTGGTGTACTAAGTGCGTGATGACGGGGTCGTGACCCACGGCCGCCGAGACCACGTCATCAACGACGGCGGGCAAATAGCCGGCGTTCTCGATGTCGACGCGCAGGTCGTCGGGCAAGACAGAGCGGGAGCGGGAACGAGCCATGAGCGTCATCATGGCATCTGAGCGAGGTGGAACCCCAGCCGATCGAGCGCAGTGGGGATGAACCGTGGTGGATCAACGGACCCGTGAATCAACAGAAAAGTAGCTCAGCGCGACAGAGTCCGACGATTGGTGTCCGAGCGGGTTTGGGCCCGTGCCAGGTAGATGCTGGCACCGAGCACCGAGACGCCGTCGCCGTGCGCTATGACGGGGTTCAGAGTCATCGAGGCAACTTCGGGGTGATCGTCCGCCAACACCGACACCCGCGCTATGAGGTCGTGCAAGGTAGCGTGGTCTACCCGCTCGGCACCTCGATAGCCCTGCAGAAGCGGCGCGGATCGGATGCCGCTGACCATGTCTTCGATGTCGCGGGTGCGCAGCGGCGGGAACCGGTGGGCCACGTCAGCGAGCAGCTCGGTGGGCACCCCGGCCACGCCAAAGCTCACCACCGGGCCAAACAACGGATCCTCGGAGCTGGTGACGGTCACCGCGGTCCCGCTGGGCGCTGCGGCCTGCACCGCCAGGTTGCGCGACTCTCCTACGCCCAGACCGCGCTCGTGAAGGGCCGCGCTGAGGTCCTCGAACGCCGTGGCGCAGGCCGCTGGTGATCCGACGTTGGTCCGCACCCAACGCCGGCCGGGCTCGTGGCGCAGCTCGCGGGCGATCGCTTTGACCACGACAGGGCCGTCGACCTCCCGCGCTCGCCCTCTGGCTTCGGCGGCGGTGCCGACCGGATACAGCGGCCACAACTCGATCCGGTATGCCGACAGCAAGGTCTGCGCCTGATCGTGGCTGAGCTCACCGCCGCGTGGGTTCGCCGACAAAAAGCTCTCGATGACGTCGTGGGCGGTGCGGCGGTTCACTCCTGCGACACTGACCCTGGGCCCCCGATCGCGAGCCTTCCATTGCGCGTATCTTGTGGCCCCGGCGAGCGCTCGGACGGCATCTTCGGGCATCGAATACGTCGGCAGTCCGTGTTCAGTGCCGCGCATACCCAAAAACGTCGCCACGCACGGCTTGTTTCGCGTGGCGACTTCGGCCGCGACGGCCCGCGCGATGTCCGGATCAGCGTCAGCCAACGATGGCACGAAACAGGCCACCACCGAGTCGACCTCGGGGTCGTCGAGCGCCTCAGCGACGGCCGCACCGAACTGTTGCGGCGCACCGAACTGCTCGGGAGCGTCGGTCTGAGCGGTGGTCTCGAAGGCTCGACCGGACACCGTCTCGCTGGCGATGTCCAGTTGCCACGACATGCACGCGTCGGCTGCCAGCGAGCCAAGGGCGGGGGCGTTCGTGACGATCGCTACGCGCGGCCCCGCGGGCAACGGGTGGTTGGTCACCAGTTGCGCCACGTCGAACATTTGGTGCGTATTTTCGACCCTGATGACGCCCGATTGACGCAACATGGCGGCGAAGGCCTCGGGCCGCTCGCGGGTTTGTCGGACGCTATGCCCAGGGGTGGCGCGGCTCTCGCTGAATCCCGATTTCACCACGATGACGGGTTTGATGGACGCCAGTTTGCGGGCAATGCGGGTGAACTTGCGAGGGTTGCCCATCGACTCCAAATACAAGCCGACCGCGGTGGTGTCGTCGTCGTCGAGCCAGTACTGCATAAGGTCGTTGCCGGAGATGTCGGAGCGGTTGCCGGCAGAGACGAAGGTGGAGATGCCCAAGCGGCGGCGCTCGGCCGAGGCCAGGAGCGCAATACCCAACGCTCCGGATTGGGCGAACATCCCGAAACTTCCGACGGGGGGCATCCGGGGAGACAGCGAAGCGTTGAGGGTGCAGTCGAGGCTGGCGTTGATGAGCCCGAAGCTGTTGGGCCCCAGCAGGCGCATGCCGCTGGCGCGGGCCACCGCGAGCACTTCATCCTGCAGCACACGCCCTTGCTCCGTGCCCCCATCAGCGAAGCCAGAGGACAGGATCAGCACCACTTTCGATCCGGCCTGGCCGCACTCGTGCAGCACATCGATCACCCCGCAGGCGGGCACCGCGATCACGACTAGGTCTGCTGCGTCTTCAAGGTCGGCCAGCGACGCGAGCACCTGGACCCCGCTCGCGGAGGTCCCGGCAGCACCCCGGCCGATCGCGTTCAAGCGGCCCGCAAATCCGCTCTCAACGATATGCCGCAAGGCCACCGATCCCACTGCCTTGTCGTTCCTCGAGACCCCGACGACGGCCACGCTGGAAGGGGTCAGCACCGCCCTCATACTCCGGCCCTCAGCTCGGTGCTCACGGGCCAGACGCACGGCACGGGAGCGGTCGGTGGGCTCGATGTCGAAGGACACCGCGATCAGACCGTCGTCGTATTCGTGACTGACCTCGAAACCGGCGTCTTGGAAAACCCCCAACATCCGACGATTCTGCGGGAGCACCTCGGCCACGAACCGGCGCACCCCCACCGAGGAGCCGATGTCGGCCAGGTGCTCCAAGAGCACCGACCCGATCCCGCGACCCCGATGGGCGTCGGCAACGTTGAACGCCACCTCGGCGAGGTGCTCCTCCCCTTCATCGAGCCGGTCGAAGCGTCCGATCCCGGCGATCTCGTCGCGAATGAGCACGACCAAGGCCACCCGCGAGTTGTAGTCCACGTGGGTGAAGCGCCGAACGTCTTTGTCGCTGATGCGAGGCAGCGGCGCAAAGAACCGCAGGTAGACCGATTCCTTGGACTGACCTGCGTGAAAGCGGTGTATGCCGTCGGTGTCACCGGGCACGATGGGCCGCACGAGGGCCACCGAACCGTCGCTGAGGACGATGTCGGCTTCCCAGGCTCGCGGGTAGCCGGGTGGGAGGTCAGGCGAGACGTCCATAGCCGCCAGCATTCCACGTCTGGGCCGACGGCAGAAGGCATGACACCCGCACCTTCGGTCAGCGGCAATGTCACGATGGCCTGATGCACCTGGACCCCGGAACGTAGACTCATGGAGCTCAATGACGCCATTCGAGGCCGACGCATGGTGCGCACCTTCGACCCGAAGCGCCCAGTGCCCGAGCACATTCTCGGGCGGGCTCTCGACGCGGCGACTCGGGCCCCGTCGGCCGGATTTAGCCAAGGGTGGGACTTCGTGGTCCTCACGGGCGCGGACGATCGCGCCCGTTTCTGGACGGCGGCTACCCCAGCGGAAGCTTCAGTTGCGCCGGATCGGTGGCTCCGCGGAGTCAGCGCGGCTCCTTGCCTGATCGTGTGCTGCTCAGACCCTGGTCGATATCAGCGCCGGTATGCCGAACCAGACAAGGCACCTCAGGCCACCTCAACGCCGGTTGCCGTCGGCGAGAACGGCGATGACCTCGCCTGGCCGATTCCCTACTGGGACGTCGACACCGGCATGGCCGCCCTCTTGATGCTGCTCACCGGCGTGGACGAGGGCGTGAGCGGACTGTTCTTCGGCGTGCCCGGCCCGTCAATGGATCGGGTGCGATCGGCCTTGGATATACCTAGCGACCGGCGGCTCGTGGGAGTGGTGGCCTTGGGTTATCCCCTACCGGACACGCGCTCGCCCAGCCTGCGACGAGGGCGGCGTCCAGTCTCAGAGGTGGCTCACTCGGGGCGCTTCGGGGTGCCCCTTCGCGCGCCGATGGTCATCAGCACGAGCCCCAAGGCGACCCATGAGAACAACACGACAATCGGCATACCTGACGCGGCACCGTCGAAGTAGCCGACCGAGCGCAACAGGAACCCGGCGGCCCCGGGAGGCGCGAATTGGCCGAGCATCCCAAAGCCTGCGGCAGCACGGTCAGCGAGCGTGGTGACGGAGAATCCATCGTCCCCTCCCTGCTCGGCCAAACCACCGGTGATCTGCTCGATGGTCGAGGGTGGTCCCACGATGCCGATCGGCAGATTGTGGGCGCGGAGTGCATCGTCACCCGCACCCGGTTCTTCGACGTGCTTGAGGCGCCGAAGGCTGCCGGCCACCTTGCCCCAGATACTGACACCCAGGCTGCCGCCATTGCACTCTTCGGGATGATGTCCGGCTTCGTGCTGCAGCGCCTAGTCCTCCAAGATGTCGATCCGGAAAGTTACAGCGGGGGGCTTCGCGCCCTTATGGACGGCGCTATCCCGCGTGTGCTGAGCACGCAAACCTAGCCCCCGGCATACCATCGGGTCGCACGCGTCGCAGGTTCCTTCCGCCAGAAAGCGCCCGTATGGCCCGCAAGTCCCGCTCCACGCCCGAAGATGTGGGTGACTTCACCGAGAAGATCATCGACATCGACGTCGAGTCCGAAATGCAGGGCGCCTTCCTCGAATACGCCTACTCGGTCATCTATTCGCGTGCGCTGCCCGATGCCCGCGACGGCCTCAAGCCGGTCCAACGCCGGATCTTGTTCGGTATGTCGGAGCTCAACTTGCGCCCTGACCGCGCCCACGTGAAGTGCTCGCGGGTGGTTGGTGAAGTGATGGGTAAGTCTCACCCGCATGGCGACCTCGCGATCTACGAAGCGATGGTGCGGATGGCTCAGGCGTTCACCATGCGCCTTCCCCTGGTTGATGGTCACGGCAACTTCGGCTCGCTCGATGATGGGCCCGCCGCCTCGCGATACACCGAAGCGCGAATGGCCACGTCGGCGTTGCTGATGACGTCGTCGCTCGACGAAGAGACCGTCGATTACGTGCCCAACTACGACGACCAACTCATGCAGCCCGATGTGCTGCCTGCCGCATACCCGAACTTGCTCGTCAACGGCGCGTCCGGCATCGCGGTCGGGATGGCGACCAATATGGCGCCGCACAACCTCGTCGAGGTCATCGGTGCGGCGCGCCACCTCATCGCCAACCCGCACGCCACGCTCGACGATCTGATGCGTTTTGTCCCCGGCCCCGACCTGCCCTCAGGCGGCACGATAGTCGGGCTAGACGGCATACGGGATGCGTATGCCGGTGGGCGGGGCTCGTTCAAAACGCGCGCCACCGCACGGATCGAGAACGTCACCGCGCGCCGTAAGGGCATTGTGGTCACCGAACTGCCTTACCTCGTCGGACCGGAGAAGGTCATCGAGAAGGTCAAGACCCTCGTGAAGTCCAACAAACTGCAGGGCATCTCGAACATCAACGACCTCACCGACCGGACCACCGGTATGCAGTTGGTCATCGAGATCAAGAACGGATTTATGCCCGATGCCGTGCTGGAGCGCCTCTATGCGCTGACCCCGATGCAGGAGTCGTTTGGCATCAACAACGTGGCCCTCGTCGAGGGCCAGCCGCGCACCCTGGGGTTGCGGGATCTGCTGAAGGTGTACGTCGACTTCCGGGTGGACGTGGTGCGGCGGCGTACCTCGTATCGTCTGCGGCGCAAAGAAGACCGGTTGCATCTGGTCAGCGGTTTGCTGATCGCGATTGCCGACATCGACGAGGTCATCCAAGTCATTCGCACTAGCGACGACTCGGCCACCGCGAAGCAGCGGTTGATCTCGATCTTCGACCTCTCCGACGCGCAAGCGACTTACATTTTGGACCTGCAACTGCGCCGCCTGACGAAGTTCTCGCGGATCGAGTTGGAGACCGAGCGCGAAGACCTCGAACGCGACATCGCCGCCCTGCGAGCGCTGTTAGACGACGAGACGCTGCTGCTGCAGACGGTCTCCGACGAGTTGGCTGCGGTGGCCCGTGAGCACGGGACACCACGGCGCACCGTGCTGCTGGAGTCCAGCGGCGCCACAACGACCCCGGCTGCGGGGGCTAAAACCGGGGAGTCGATGGAGGTGCCTGACGATCCGTGCCGGGTGTTGATGTCGAGCACCGGGTTGTTGGCCCGCACTCGCACCGATGAGCCCCTGGGCAGCGGTGGGGCGCGCAGCAAACACGACGTGCTGGTTTCTCAAGTCACCGCGACCGCCCGAGGCACCATCGGTTTAGTGACCTCAACCGGGCGCGTGCACACCCTGTCGGTCGTCGAACTGCCGAGTCTGCCGCCGACCAACGAGGCCCCAAGTCTTTCCGGTGGTGCGCCCCTGGCTGCGTTCGTGGACCTCGCCGTCAACGAACAGCCGCTCGCCTTGTGTTCGCTCAGTGGGCCGGGGAAAGAGCACGGACTCGCGCTCGGCACCGCCCAGGGCGTGGTCAAGCGAGTCAACCCCGACTATCCGACCAGGGACGTTTTTGAAGTCATCGGCCTCAAGGACGGCGACACGGTCGTCGGCGCCGTCGAATTAGCCAGCGGCGACGAGCAACTGACGTTCGTCAGCAGCGACGGCAACCTCCTGACGTATGCCGCCAGCCTGGTTCGTCCGCAAGGTCGAGCCGGAGGGGGCATGGCTGGGATGAAATTGAGTCCCCAGGCTCGGGTCATCGGGTTCTCGGCGGTCGAGCCCAGCGCCGACAACGTGGTGGTGACGCTCTCTGGAGCCTCGGGTGCGTTGCCTGGGACTGAGAGCGGCTCGGTCAAGGTCACTGAGTTCTTCGAGTACCCCAGCAAAGGCCGAGCCACCGCTGGGGTCCGCTGTCACCGATTCCTGCGCGGCGAAGATTCGTTGCTGCTGGGTTGGGTGGGTGCTGCCCCAGCGCAGGCCGCCTCGGCCAATGGAGTCCCTGTGGATCTGCCGCCAGCGCTCGGCAAGCGCGACGGGTCAGGCATTGCGAGCGCCACACCGATTGCTGCAGTGGCGGCTGGACCGAAAGAGTCAGAAATCCGTGGGCAGGCCGGCGACTAACCTGCCCGGCGGCACGGTCTGATCAGGCCTTTTTGGACGTCTTGGTGTAGTCGTGGCCCATCTTGAGCAGCCACAGCCCCATCGCTGCGACGGCGACCGACAGCCACAGCCAAATCGAGCTGGGACCGATGATGGTGGCCATCGTGCGGATCACCGTGAGCGCGATCGCGCCGGAGATGGCAGTGGAGATCCAGACACGGTTTCTCTGCGGCGGGCGGCCCCAGAATCGGATGCTCACGAGCATGATGAGGGCGACCACGACGGATAAGAGCAGGGTGAGGATCATCGCGTAAGAATCTACCCTGCTCAGGCCCTTCCCAGGCACCTCTCACCGCGCTACGGTCGCGCCACAGGTCACATCCGATGCGCACGCGAAGGCCGCGACGAAAGGCCAGCTCATGTCCATCGAAACTCCGGTGAGGTCCAGTTCCTGATGGCCGAAGACGAAGGCGGCACCCCTGCTCCGGTACACATCCTGACCTGCGAACCGCCCCATACCCTTGATCTCTCGATGGGTAGCGCCGACGGTACGTGGCCCCTATCGATGAGACTGACCGGATCGACGAACTCCCCCGAATCGGCGAACTCCACGGGCGACACCACGACCTCGGGCACCACCCTCGTGTTCACACCGCGCATGGTCGAGCCGTTCGACGTCAGCAGCATCGGCCCCATGTGGCACTACTACCTCGACCGGCTGGAGGCTGTCGTTGAGGGCCAAGAGCCGACCGACGATTGGGGCGCTTGCTACCCGTCGCTTGCGTCGGCATACCCGCTGCCTGACGAGATGTGACCTTCGTGCCGGTGACTCGCCCGTCCTGATCGGCCACAGGGTTCATGTGCGCGCTCACGCCGCTTTGGCGGGCGTGTCGTCGGTATCAAGCCGCTATCCGAGTCGTTCACGACCAAGAATTGACCACGAGGCTTCCGGCACTCAACAGCGCTAGGGCCACGGCCGCACGAAACGGCGTTTTGCCCTCTCCCCGACCCGCCACCACGGCCAATCCCAGGGTCACCATTGCGACACCCCAACCCCACGGACGCACCGGCCCGGCAGGAGCAATCACGACGATGAGTGTGCCAGCTGCCAAGAGCGCGGGAGCGAGGAGTTGCGTGCGACGTCGACCCATCCGATGCGGAAGCCCGCGTATGCCGTGGCGCTCGTCATCGGCCAAGTCCGGCAACACGTTAAGCAGGTGAGCCCCGACACCTAGCAGCGCGCCGACGATGAATATCCACACCGGCGGTTCCCCCTGCGTCCCGGCCGCACCGAGCCTCTGACCTGCGGCTAACCAGACCACTGCGGGGAGCGACCCGAAGGCCAACGCATACGGCACGAAGGACCACACCGTGGCCTTCACTCCGGCGTTGTAGGCCACTCCCGAGCCCACCAGCAACATCAGATGGATGGCCCCCGGCAGCCATCCCAACCACAAAGACGTCACCACCGTGAGCACCCCCGCGATCACGAGTGCACCCATAACCATCTCGCGGGCCACCGCTCCCCCAGCCAGCGGTTTGTCGGAGCGACCGTCGGCGCGATCCCGTTCGACATCGATGAGATCGTTTGACCACCCGATGACCAACTGGCCGGTGAGCACGGCGACGACGACCGCGAAACCAACCGCCAACGAGGCGTCGAAGGCCAGCGCCAGCAGCCCCGCCAACACGGTCACCGCAAGCGTCGGC
Source organism: Actinomycetales bacterium (assembly GCA_038233875.1). Classification (GTDB taxonomy): domain Bacteria; phylum Actinomycetota; class Actinomycetes; order Actinomycetales; family Dermatophilaceae; genus Ornithinicoccus. The sequence continues at coordinate 12,801 of JBBSVB010000010.1, forward strand.
CCCGGATGGCACGAGCGCGCCAAGGCACCCGCAGTCTTCAGCATCGCCACCTGCGGCAACCTACATGGCAGAGTGCTGGCCATGCCGCGCACGCAGACCTTTGCCCGCGAGCGACCCCGCTTGGTCGGGGTGGCCGCCAAAGTGCTGGCCGACCGGCACGAGGCCGAAGACATCGTGCAGGAGGCGTGGCTCCGCCTCAACTCCACACCGGCCGACATCCGCGATGTACCCGCCTGGTTGACGACGGTGACGGTGCGCCTGTGCCTGGACCGGCTGCGTCAGCGCACATCTGCGGCGCAACCCAGCGCGCTCACAGTTGAGAGTGGCCCACGAACCGTTAGCGCTAACACTCCCGACGAGCCTGACAAAGAAGTCGAACTCGCCAGCGACGTGGGTGCGGCGCTGACGGTCGTGCTTGATCGGCTCAACCCCAAAGAACGGGTCGCCTTCGTCTTGCACGACACCTTCGACGTGCCCTTTCCGACGATCGCCGACGTGCTCGAGACCAACCCAGCGGCTGCCCGCAAGATGGCTTCTCGCGCTCGCAGCAAGGTCGCAGCCGACGACGCCAGCGCGCCCAAGCCAATCGCGGCAACCTTCGGAGGCACCGACCCTAGGAACCCAGCCGTTGGCGGCACCGCGATGGCCGACGCCGCGATCATCGACGCCTTTATGGCCGCTGCCCGTCACGGCGATTTCGCCACGCTGTTGCGCATGCTCGCCCCCGAAGTGATCATCCGAGCCGACCAAGCGGCAATCGCGATCGGCACTCCGGAGCGCATTGACGGCCGCGAGGAGGTGGCGGCCTTCTTCAACGGCGCCGCGACCGCAGCGCTTTCCGTCTTCGTGGCTGATCGCCCAGGGGTTGCATGGTTCGACCGAGGTCAGGCGAAGGTGGTGTTTGCTTTCACGCTTCAGGACGGCCAGGTTCAGCGGATCGACTTCCGCGCAGTCCCCGAGGTCATAGCCTCAGTCCAGAAGCGCCGCGCCACGAAATCGCGTGACCCACAGCCACCGCAGCCTGCAGATGTCACACCTGTGCGCCCAGGACCGTCATAAAGAGTGAGGCCCATTCGGGGCCACCCCAGCACTCACTACACAGGAGACATACGTGAAGACCATGACCTGCCGCGACCTCGGCGGACCCTGCGACCTCGAATTGACCGGCGAGACCGCCGACGAGGTCATCAATGGTCAAGACCAACACCTCAAAGACGCTGTCAAAGGTGGCGACACGGCACACGAGGCGGCCCACAGGGAGATGAAGGGCCGCTGGAAGCACCCCAAGAAGTCCCTGGGTTGGTACAACGACACCAAAAGGGCGTTCGCCGCCCTGCCCGAAGAGTGAGGGAGGGCAAGCGACACTCCGCCACAGGGCTGCCCCAGACTGCTCCCCCAAAGCGCAGACTTCGGTAGCGGCTCGTAGGCTTTCGGAGTGTCCATCATTGCGTCGGTAGCCAAGGCCCTGCCTGTTCACCGCTACGCACAACCGGAACTGACCGCCATTCTGGCCGAGCTCACCGGTTTGACACCCGATAAGGTGACGACACTCGCCAGGATTCACGCCAACGCGGGAGTGGAGCATCGCCACTTAGCCCTGCCGATCGAGGACATAGCCGAAGCCACGTCATCGTTCGATGCCGCCAACGACGCCTTCATCTCCGTGGCCACAGATCTCGGCGAACACGCCGTCAGCGAGGCCCTTGCGGCAGCGGGCATCGCTCCGGAGAACGTCGATGTCATCCTCTCGATGACCGTCACCGGCCTCGCGGTTCCTTCGCTCGACGCCCGCCTGTGCGCACGGTTGCCGTTTCGCTCGGACCTCAAGCGGGTGCCGATCGTGGGTTTGGGCTGCGTCGGCGGCGCTGCGGGCATCGCGCGGGCCCACGACTATCTCGCTGGCCACCCGGACGAGGTGGTTGTCGTGTTGTCGGTCGAGTTGTGCTCGTTGACGTTGCAACGCGACGACGTCTCGATGGCCAACCTGATCGCCAGCGGCTTGTTCGGGGACGGGGCCGCAGCGGTCGTCCTGTTCGGTGAGCGCGCAGCGCAGCGCCACTCACGACATACCTCGACCATGGCACCGCAGGTCGTCAGCAGCCGCAGCCGGATGTATGCCGATACACACAGGGCCATGGGCTGGGACGTCGGCGCGAGCGGGTTGAGGATCGTGCTCGGTGCCGAGGTTCCCGATTTGGTTCGGGACCACGTGCGCGCTGACGTCGATGCACACCTGACACTGCACGGCCTGACCCGCGCCGACATCGGCTGGTATGTAGCGCACCCCGGCGGCCCCAAGGTGCTCGACGCACTCGCCGAGGCACTCGAGGTGCCGCCCAGTGCGCTGGGAGTCACGTGGACGTCGCTGGCCCAGATCGGCAATCTGTCGTCGTCGTCGGTGCTGCACGTGCTGGCCGACACCCTTGCTGACCATCGCCCCGAGCCCGGCAGCTGGGGCCTCCTGATGGCTATGGGACCCGGCTTCTGCCTCGAAACCGTGCTGCTGCGCGCCCCGAAGGACTGACCTGATGACGTCGCTGATCTGGTTTTCGCTGCTCATCGCGCTGGTCGCTATCGAACGCGTCGTCGAGCTCGTCGTCTCTAACCGACACGCGGCGTGGGCCTTCGAGCGTGGCGGCATCGAACACGGCAAAGGCCACTATCCACCCATGGTCGTGCTGCATTCAGCCCTGCTGGTCGGCGCAGTGTCAGAAGCGTGGCTATCCGGACGAGACTTCATCGGTTGGCTGGGCTGGACCATGCTCGCTCTCGTTGCGCTCGCCCAAGCGTTGCGCTGGTGGTGCATCCTGACGCTCGGCAATTCGTGGAACACGCGCGTCATTGTCACCCCCGAGGTCCCGCTCGTCACCCGCGGCCCCTATCGCTGGATCTCGCACCCCAACTACGTCGCCGTCGTCGTCGAGGGCTTCGCGCTCCCCCTGGTCCACACCTCGTGGATCACCGCAGTCGTGTTTACCGTTCTCAACGCCTGGCTGTTGGCCGTGCGCATCAGAGCCGAGAACACGGCCTTGGAGACGGTGCGGTGAGCGCACTATTTCCTGCCCCCGATGCTGGGGCAAAGATTAGTGTCGACGAAGACCTGGTGGTGATCGGCGGCGGGCCCACCGGCATCGCCACAGCCATCGGCGCGTTGCTGGCCGGAATGAGCGTCACCGTTCTCGAGCCAAGGAACGGCGATATCGACAAAGCCTGCGGGGAGGGTCTCATGCCCGGAGCCCTGGCAGCCTTGGCGCGGCTCGGCGTGGACCCGCCCGGTGCCGACATGCGCGGCATCGCCTACACCGACGGATCCCACTACGCGACTGCCGACTTCCCCGGTCGCCTGGGCCGAGGGGTCCGGCGCCTAGACCTGCACCATTGCCTCCACGCCCGCGCTGAGAGCCTCGGCGTCACCTTCGTCCAGGCGTCCATGCGTTCGCTCAGCCAAGATGACGATGGCGTCAGCATCGGGACGGGATCCAGCGCCGCTCCCCTGCGCTCTCGCTATGCCGTCGGCGCGGACGGCCTGCATTCGCGCACTCGGCGACTGGCCGAGTTAGAGCGCGCGGCGCAATCCACCCGGAGCCGCCGGTTCGGGTATCGCCAGCACTTCGCGCTAGCCCCGTGGACCGACCGCGTCGAAGTGCACTGGGGCCGCCGCGCGGAGGTCTACGTCACGCCGGTGGCCACCGACACGATCGGAGTGGCCGTGCTGACCAACAGCGACGGGTCCTTCGCCGACCATCTGCGCGACTTCCCTGAGCTCGCGGCCAGACTGGATGGCGCAGACGCGTCCTCGACTCTGCGGGGCGCGGGGCCCCTGCGGCAGTCGGCTAGGGCCCGCGCCACCGGACGCATTCTGCTCGTCGGAGACGCCGGGGGGGTATGTCGACGCGCTCACCGGTGAGGGCCTCGCCGTGGGCCTGGCGCAAGCGAGCGCTGCCGTCGAGGCGCTGTGCGCAGGCGATCCAGGTCGCTATCCCCGCCTGGCTCGACGGGCGAGTTGGCGCAGCACGGCGCTCACCTCTGGCTTGCTGTGCGCGACCCGATCACAGCACCTGCGGGCAGCGATCGTCCCGGCGAGCGCTCGGGCGCCCTGGGCCTTCCGGTGGGCCGTCGGCGAGCTCGCCGCCACCTGAGCAGCAGTTCCCCCTCCCAACGCCCGCGTCAGCCCAGGAATCCCCGAAGCAGAGCCGCCGTGCCATCGAGGTGATCGAGCATCGCGCGCTCTGCTGTAGTCGCCTGGCCATCAGTGATCGCCGCGACGATGGCCGCGTGCTGCTGCGCGGAGTGGTCCAAATTCGACGGCAACAGAGGTATGCAGTCCAGCAAGTCGTTGACGCCCGCTCGCGTTTCGGCGATCACGGCACGAAGACGCAGACTCCCGCTCGCGTCGGCAATCATCAGGTGCAGCCGCGAGTCCAACGGTCGGTATTGCGCCGGCCCCACCTGACAACACTCTTCGTGCGCCGCCCACAGCGCAGACGCTTGCTCGTCGTTGACGCCGCGCCCCGCGGCCAACCCGGCGGCGGCCGGCTCCACCACACGACGCAGCGTCAACAGGTCAACCACGTCGTCCACGTCGAGATCCTTGATAACCCTGCCCGACAGCGGCGGCACCTCCTCGACGTACGTCCCGCCATACCTCCCCCGTCGGACCGTCACGTATCCGTTCTTACTCAGATCCGCCAGGACCTCGCGCAAAGTAGTCCGCGACACCCGCAACGCCTGCGAGAGCTCGCGTTCCGGCGGTAGCTTGCCCC
>JBBSVB010000011.1:0-17080 GCA_038233875.1 Actinomycetales bacterium
GGCCTTCGCGATCGTGGTTTGGGCGCTCGCCACGGTGTTGCTCGGTCTGTACGTCAGTTCTGACCTAGCGTCCTACAACGCGACGTACGGGGCACTTGCCGGTGTCATCGTGTTGCTGCTGTGGATCTGGGTCACTAACATCGTGTTGCTCATCGGAGCCGAGGTGGATTCAGAGATCGAGCGCAGTCGCCAACTCCAGGCCGGTGTCGCCGCAGAGGAGCAGATTCAGCTACCGCTGCGCAACCGTAAAGGCGTCGAAAAGAAGGTCAAGGGCGCCCGGGCGAAGATCGAAGAATTGCGTCGGATCCGCATGGAGGCGGCTGCAGAGCGCAAGACTTCGAAGGACTCCTGAGAGGGCGCAAACGCGTTCTGAGCACCGGTTTGCAGCAGGTACGATGGTCGGCGTTGCCTGGGCGGCTGACCGCTCCAGGGGACGCACATGGTGGGTGTAGCTCAGCAGGTAGAGCGCCGCGTTGTGGTCGCGGATGTCGCGGGTTCAAGTCCCGTCACTCACCCCCATGATGTCTGTGGACATCACAAGCAGGGCGGGCCGTCACGGTCCGCCCTGCTTGACTTCGTATTGCCTAGTTGGGGACGGCAAAGCATCCCACCCAGACCTAAGCCCGTGCCCGCAGGGGAGCTCGCTGCATACCCTAATCGTCGAAGTTGTCGGGGCTCAGCCAGTCCATGAAAGCACGGCGCACGCCGGGCCATTCGGCATCAGTGACCGGGTACCACGCGCTGTCCCGGTTGCGTCCTTTGACCACGGCACCCTGACGAAAGGTGCCCTCGTAGCTGAAGCCGAGCCTCAGCGCCGCCGCGCGGGAGGGCCCGTTGAGGGCATCGCATTTCCACTCGTATCGGCGGTACCCCAGATCGTCGAGGGCGTGCTGGATCAACAAGAAGTGCACCTCGATCGAGCCCGCTGACGCATTGACCCGCAAATAAACTCGCCGGCCCGACCGGCGTGCCAGCCACCTCTGCCATCGACGGATCGTTGAGGATGACTGCGTAGAAATAGGGGTCCGCGCAGGCGGCAACCTCGGTGACCCACGCTTGGTATGCAGACAGTGAAGCGAACGGGCCATAAGACATGTACGTCCAACTCGCCCCGTCGAGGTCAAGATTGTCAGCAGCAAACAGGTGCTCTGCGTGTCGAGCCGAGTTCAGCCGCTCCAATCGACAGAACTGGCCAGTCAGCATACGAGACGTGGGCACCTGCGCGCCCTCCCAGCCACGCACAACGTCGCCGACCGGCTGGCCCAAAGTGTTGGTCTCCACGGCGCAGTGTGGCGGATGGCCTATTCGCCGGGTTCGGCGATTTCCCGAAGAGTGGCGGTGTCGAGGCCCGGAGGGTCCCTGAAGACGGCCCGACGGTAGTAACGCAACTCGGCGATGCTGTCCTCGATGTCGCCAAGGGCGCGGTGGCCACCGGTCTTGGTGGGGGAGTTGAAGTAGGCCCTCGGATACCACCGGCGGGCCAACTCTTTAATCGAGGAGACGTCCACGATGCGGTAGTGCAGGTGATGCTCCAACTCGGCCATGTCGCGGGCCAGGAAGAGGCGGTCGGTACTGACCGTGTTGCCGGCCAGCGGGGCCTTCTTCGGCTCGGGCACCCACGCACGCACATAGTCCAGGACCTCGCTCTGGGCCTGAGCCATCGGCATACCGTCAGCAAGTTGATCGAGCAACCCGCTGGTCACGTGCATCTCACGCACGAAGTCGCCCATCTGGGCCAGCGCCTCGTCCGGTGGCCGGATAACTACATTGACACCCTCGCCTAACACGTTGAGCTCGACGTCGGTCACCAGCGCCGCGACCTCGATCAGGGCGTCCGCGGATATGTCGAGCCCGGTCATCTCACAATCGATCCACACCAACCGATCGTGGGAGGTTTTTGCTTGATTTACCGTGTTCACTTGCCAAGGGTAACCGGGTGCCCGACCCGCGCTGGGCCCTATATTCTCCCCCTGTGGACTCGAATGGGGCAGCGATGGTGAGCCCCAACGTGACTCATCGTCCACGAGTGCGCCGAACTCTGATGTGGGGCATCAGTCTGACCGCGTTTCTCCTCGGAGCGCTCGTGTTGACCCTGGTAATGAGTCAAAGTGCTGGAGCCGCGGCCGTGCTGCTTGCCGCCGCCATTTCGACAACCGTGATCGGCATCGTGGTGCCTCTCTTCTTGTGGGTTGATCGACTGGAGTCCGAGCCCGCACCGATGCTGTGGTTTGCCTTCGGGTGGGGTGCGCTGATCGCGACCACCGTGAGCATCGGTTTGAGCGTGGCGTTGACCCCGCTGCTGGAGAGGCTCGGGGTCTCCGCAGACATTGCTGCCTCTGTAGTGGCCGCGCCCATTGTCGAAGAGTTCGCTAAATGCCTGGGCGTAGTGGCGATTTTTGTTTTCGCTCGGCGCGAATTCAATGGGGTGGTCGACGGCATTGTGTATGCCGGGATCGTCGCGATCGGTTTCGCTTTAGTCGAAGACATTCTCTATATGGCACGAAGCTATGAGGTGTTGGGCCAATCGGGCCTGGTGTCTGTCTTCGTTTTGCGCTGCATCTTCACGCCGTTTGCGCACCCGATGTTCACCGTGTGCTTCGGTATCTCCCTCGGGCTAGTCGCCCACCAGCAGCGCGCTCGGTATGCCGTCGTGCCGCTCATCGGCTATCTGGCCGCGGTGGGCGCCCACGGCATCTGGAACGGCGCCACCCTGACCAACCTCTGGTTACCGCTGTACTTCCTGTTTCAGGTGCCGCTGTTCATCGGCTTCATCACCATCGTGGTCTTTGCCCGGCGCCGTGAGACGCGGATGATCCGAGACCACCTGACGGGCTACGGGATGAACGGGTGGTTCTCTCCGGGTGACGTGGCCATGCTGACCTGCCCTGGGAGCCGCCGTCGGGCTCGGCGCTGGGCCAAGGAGAATCTGGGGCCGACTGGGGAGGCAACGATGCGAGCCTTCCAAGACGAATCCTCAGAGTTGGCTATTGCTCGCGACCACCTCGAGCGCGGGGACAGCATCGAGTGGTGGGGCCCCAAAGAGCAGGAGCTTCTGCATACTTCTGCCGCCCACCGCTCAGCGCTGCACACCATGCGCCGCACCTAGCGGCTAGCCGACCGCGTGGACTACAGCCCACAAACCCAGGCGGCGGCCGGTAGTGGTGCGCTAGGACGTAGTGGACGATCAAAGACGGCGCGGCGTCACAGGGCCGTCAGCGCTTTTGGGTGCGCAGAACGGGCATGAATTAAAACTTCGGGTCGGTCGCAAAGAAGGGGCGCAAGTCCAGCAAGCCAACGTTGAGCAGGCGCGTGTCCCCGATCGGCTCAGATGGTTGCCGGTAGCTATAGGCCGACAGATCCGGGAAGTACGTCACGAGGCCGGTGTGCCTGGGTGCCTGGGTGCATCTCAAACAGGGTTCGTTGCTACCCAATACTCGACGAACTGTCCGTCTTGGATGCGCAGTAAGTCGTTGCCGACGAAGGCCATGGACTGACCGTCTGCCGTCGTGCCTTGGCCGCGCCACCGCCCAGAGACCAGGTCGTTCTCAGCGATGGGGCCAAGCTCGATCGTGAACGTGATCTCGGCAAACATGTCGCGGGCCTGCTGCACCGTGCCTAGGAGGGCTGTCAGCCCACGGACGTCGTGATCGGGCCAATGGCCGACGAAATCTCGACTGACGAAGTCGGCTGCGGCTTCGAGTCGGCCGCTCCATAGTTCTTCGATCCACCGGCGGTATAGGGCGTGTGCGTCCGAGGTCATACGTTAGCGAATCATCGCTGGCCCGCCCCGGCAAGGGGACGTGTGCGCAGAGCGCGTCATCGAAACGCAGCAGACACACCACTCTTCTCCTGTATGCGGTGCGTCTCCTGCGTCTCGATGGCTGGCCCAGCAGGCTAGCGGGTAGCGTCGGCGTGCGCGAGGAGCGAGCGGGACTCGGTCAGGAAGCGGCCGGCATACGAGCCAAACCACTCTTCGATCTCGCCGAACTGCCCGATAAAGGCCGCACGGTCGCCCCTGCGCAACACCTCAAGGGCTTCGCCGAATTTTGCGTGATAGCGCTCGATGACGTCCACGCTCGCGGCCGAAGCGGTGATGATGTCGAAATACAGTTCCGGGCTTTGCGCGAAGAGGCGCCCGACCATCATCAGCTCGAGGCGGTAGATCGGCGACGACAGGGCCAGGAGATCAGCGAGTTTGCGATCTTCGTGGGCCAGATGTGAGCCGTAGACAAATGTCGAGAAGTGCCGCAGCGCCTGGATCAAACCCATCGCGCCGTCGTGATCGGCAGCCGACACGTCGTGCACCCTCGCGCCCCAGAGCCGGATCTGCTCAATAAGCCACTGCGATGCCTCGGGACCGCGACCAGGACAACACGCCACCACCTGCTTGGCGAACGAATCCACGTCCGGTCCAAACATGGGGTGCAGTCCCACGACGGGCCCGTCGTGGGCGGCCATCATGGCGGCCACGGCAGCGGCCTTGGTCGACGTCAGGTCGGCCAGTAGGCAGTCGCTCGGCAGGGGAGGAAGGGCTTCGATCACCGAGACGGTGTCGTGGATCGGCACCGAGATCAGCACCATGCCCGCACCCTCGACGAGCTGAGTGGCTTGAGGCCAGTCGTCGCGATCGAGGACTCGCACCTCATACCCTGACAGCGTCAGCATGCGCCCCCACATGGCACCCATGGCCCCAGCACCACCGACGATGACGATGGGCCCGAGGTCAGGGGCTTGCTGGGTGAAGCCCATGTTCTTCTCGTGCGCGTAGGCCTCGCGCATGCACCGGCGCAGGATGTCCTCGATCAGGTCCGGCGGCACCCCCTTGGTCTCGGCCAGGGCGCGCTTGGCGGCGATCATGGTGCGCTCGCGCTCGGGGGCATAGATCGGCAAGCCGTGGGCTCCTTTGACCTCGCCAACCTGTGACACCAAACTGAGTCGACGGGCTAGAAGGTCGAGCATTGCTTGGTCGACAACGTCGATCTCATCGCGAAGGTGGGACAGTGCAGACTCCATGAGCGCAGATGCTATCCGCGCTTAGACTGCTCGTCGGCCCCCGTAGCTCAATGGATAGAGCAACGGCCTTCTAATCCGTAGGTTGCAGGTTCGAATCCTGCCGGGGGCGCATTGAGGAAACGACATGAGACGGGCAGGGAACCGCGTCGGCGCGGTTTGGGTCTCAAGGGTGTGCCTCGATACTGAAGGGCCACACTAGGAGACTGGTCGATGATCGGATTTACAGGTGCCCGACGTGGAGACCGCCCAGGGTGTGGCATTCGGTGAGGCGAGGGTGGTGGGCCGATACGACGGGACAACGTTCACCCTCACCGAGCCGCCGTCAGCGCCGATGATGCCGCTCGAGCCCGACGGCGGCACCGGAGCCGACCCGTACGCGCCGTTGTGCCACGACCCCTTCCGTGGAGGAGACGGAGCATCGTCGAGGACCCTGAGGCGGCATACCCGGCTCAAGAGGCTCTGGGGCTCGCGCTCGAGGGGTATGCCGGATACGCGGACTCGTGGGGCAGCACGGATCTCACCGACGCTGAACTGGACGACGAGATTGCCTACGTGTCGACATACAACGTCCTCGTTACAGGTGATGCCGAGAAGGCCCACGCGGAGTTTCGGGAAGTCTGGTCGGGCGGACTGTGCGTCGAGCAGCGGGACGTGGCCCCTGAGCAGGATGTGCGCGCTGCGTAGGATGCGGTCAACGATGCAGACATCCCGGGCTTCCATTCCAGTGGGGGATCGAACGGCCGGTTCGAGGTGGGCGTGCTGGTGGCTGACCAATCAACGGTCGATCAAATTCATCAGGCCGTCGCTCCGTGGCTGTCGCCGGGCGAGGTCGACATCCGATCTAGCCTGCTCCCGGCCACCCCAGAAGCGCCCTGACAGTCGCAGTGTCATATGTCCGTCACCTTTGAGCAGGCAAATTAAGGAAGAATCTGCAGGGCGGCCGGGGGTTGTTTGGGGCATGGCGAAAGAGTCTGAGAACACGATCGCTGCACCATCGACGACCCCTTTCGTGGCCCCTGCGGCCGGGTGGCGCGCTGCTGCTCGTGGTGGTGATGTTTGGCGGGATTTTCGTGCTGGTCCGGGGAGGCAACCGTCATCGAGACCGGTGAGGGCGAAAGGTGCTGACGTGACCGACTTTAGAACCGACAACGGTCCCGACCTATTCGTCTACCTCGTGCCCGAAACCGCCGCGTCGGACAGCGTTGACGGATTCGCTGACGTAGGCACTCTGAAAGGCAATGTCGGCGATCAACAGTACGACATACCCGATGATGTGGAGGTCAGTGAAGGATGGCGGGTCGTGGTCTGGTGTCGCGGCCTCTCGGTGAGTTCTGCTGAGACGACCCTGAGCTGAGTATGAGCCTGACTCGTTGGCGAACGCATATCAGAAGCGGTGGCGAACTAAGCGGCGGTTCGCTTTGATTGGTCATCTTTAAACCCGCAAGATAGGGCTTGTGAAAAATAGAGACGACCAGACGCCGCAGGCGCTGCTCTCGTCCGTCGAACATTTGCGCACTGCGGCCGAATCTGTCCGTTTGCCTTTAGCGCTTCCGGGCGTTGAAGAGGCCCGTAATTCGCGGCGGGCGATGGTTCAGCAACTCGACGACTACGTGTTGCCTCGCCTTCGAGCAGTGGACGCTCCGCTGTTGTGTGTTGTGGGCGGCTCCACGGGGGCCGGCAAGTCCACGTTGGTCAACTCGATCGTCGGTGAAGTGGTCAGCACCACGGGTGTGTTGCGACCCACCACGCGTTCCTCGGTGCTCGTGCATCACCCGGACGACGAGCGGTGGTTCACCGACAATCGCATACTCCCCGGGCTGTCGAGGTCCACCGGGGGGCCTACCGCCAACAGCAATCCGACCTCGGTGCGTTTGGTGAGTTCGGCGTCGCTGCACCCGGGGCTTGCGTTGCTCGACGCCCCCGACAGTGATTCGGTGGTGCGGGCCAACCGCGACTTGTCGAGGCAACTCCTTAACGCCGCCGACTTGTGGTTGTTCGTGACCACTGCGGCGAGGTATGCCGACGCTGTGCCGTGGTCGTTGCTGCGTGAAGCTGCCGAGCGCGGAACCTCCGTGGCGATCGTGTTGGATCGGGTGCCGCCCGAGGCGATGGAAGAGATTCGGTTGCATCTGTCCCAGATGCTGGGCAAGCAAGGGCTGGGCACTTCGCCGATCTTCACCATTCCTGAGTTGGTCTTAGACTCCTCGGCCATGCTTCCGGCCAAGCATACCGGTCGGCTCTCGGGGTGGCTCACCTCCTTGGCCAGCGACTCCAAGGCTCGCTCGGTGGTCATCCGCCGCACTCTGTCGGGGGCTTTGTCGTCCCTGAGTGCTCGCGCGGTTGATCTCACCGACGCAGCCAACGTGCAAGCCCAGGCCCGGGACCACCTGCGGGCGGGAGCCCACACGGCATACAACGAGGCTTTGGACGGGGTCAACGCCGGGATGGAAGACGGGTCACTGCTGCGGGGTGAAGTGTTGGCCCGCTGGCAAGAGCTTGTCGGAACCGGTGAGTTCTTGCGCCAGGTCGAGGCCGGGATCGCCAAGGTCCGGGACCGGGTGACCTCCTTTTTGCGCGGGCACGCTCCGTCGACCGAATCGCTAGGGGAGGCCCTCCAGACGGGCGCGGCGGCGCTGGTGAGCTCACATGCGCAGGTCGCGGCCAGCACCGCAGCCCGCGGGTGGCGCAGCAGCCCCGGTGGGGAGCCGCTGGTGGCCAAGCATCCTGAGCTGGCGAAGGCTTCGCCGGACCTGAACGAGCGTATCGAGCGGCTGATGCGTGATTGGCAGAAGGAGGTGCTTGACCTAGTGCGCGAGGAAGCGGGGTCTCGGCGCACGACCGCGCGATATTTAGCGTTTGGGGTCAACGGGCTGGCCGTCATGTTGATGTTGATTGCTTTTAGTGCGACTGGCGGGTTGGTGGGTGCCGAGGTGGCGATCGCGGGAGGCTCGGCGGTGCTTGCCCAGCGACTTCTCGAGGCTGTTTTCGGTGACCAGGCGGTGCGCACGATGGCCCGAAAAGCCCGGGTGGCACTCCTACGTCGGGTCGAGCAGTTATTGGCCAGCGAACGTGTCCGCTTTGAGCACGTGTTGGACGAGGTGCCGCTCTCACTGGCCGCGATTGAAGGGGTCGAGCGGGCGCGCGCCGAGGTTGAGGGGGCCAGATGATGGTGATGGCAAAGGGGCGTACGGCGGAGCAGGCGGGGAAGTCGCTGGTCTGGCGAGCAAGTCAACTCGACGACGCGGTGCGGGTTGGGGGCGACGAGCTTGACCGGCGCGCCGTTGATGAGGCAGGGGCCCTGACTGCTCGAGTCCGCGAGCGCTGGGCCATGAAAGGCGGCCGCACAGTGGTCAGTTTGGCCGGGCCCACAGGCGCGGGGAAGTCCAGTCTGTTCAACGCTCTTGCCGAAGAGGATGTATCGACCATCGGAGCGAGGCGTCCCACGACGGCCACGGCAACGGCCGCGATCTGGGGGGAAGAGGACAGCGACGAGTTGCTGGATTGGTTAGCCGTTCCGACCCGCCACTACATCGAGGGCGGTCCCAACGATCTGGACGGTCTCGTGCTCATCGACCTGCCGGATTTCGACTCGATCCACCACGCGCACCACGTGGAGGCAGACCGTCTGCTGGGGCGCTCCGACGTTTTCGTGTGGGTCACCGACCCCCAAAAGTATGCCGACGCGCGGCTGCACGAGGACTACCTCAGCACGTTGGCCGATCACCAGAGCGTGATGATAGTGGTGCTCAACCAGATCGACCGCGTGCCTGCCCAGGATGCTGTGGCTCAGCTCAAAGGCGATCTGAGCACACTTGTGGCGGCCGATGGTGCCGGGGAATTCGACGTATTGACCACTTCTGCGGTGATCGGCGAGGGCGTGGATGAACTGCGGTCCCGGATCGCAGACGTGGTGAAGTCCAAGAACGCCGTGGAGCAGAGGCTGATCGGCGACATTGCGGCCACCAGCCGCGCTCTGCTCGCTGGCGTCGCGTCCGAAGAAGCGGCGCTCACGTCGTCTAGCACGGCTGAGTTGAACGCCGCGCTGGCCCGCGCAGCCGGCATACCCGTGGTGCTGAAGGCGGTGCACCAGGACTACCTGCGCCAAGCCAAAAGAGCGGCAGGGTGGCCGTTCACCCGCTGGGTTGCTCGCCTCAGGCCGGATCCGTTGCGCCGCCTGCGCCTGGGGAAGGGATCTGAGCCGTCACCGATCCCTTCTGACGACGTGAGATCGGTGCTGGGTCGATCATCCCTGCCGTCGGCCACTCCTGCCGCGCGCTCGCAGGTCCAGTTGGCCACTCAAAGGGTGGCTGACGCGGCGAGCGTCGGTCTGCCTGCGCCATGGGTGGAGGCAGTTGAAGATGCTGCGAACCCCGATGAATCATCACTGGCCGATGCGCTGGATCAGGCCGTGGTCAACACGTCCTTACGCACGCGCGACCCGTGGTGGTGGGCTGCCGGTCGTGGGCTCCAGTTGCTTCTGGCGCTGTGTGCTGTGGCCGGAGTGGTCTGGCTGACAGCGCTCGCGGTTGCCGGGTGGATGCAACTCGACCTAGATGCGCCGTCGTGGGGTCCGGTGCCGATTCCTCTTGCTCTGCTCCTGGGTGGAGTGCTCGGCGGACTCATCGTGGCCGCCTTGGCAGCGGTGCTGGCGCGGCGAGGAGCGTCGCGGCGGCGAGGTGTCATCGAGAAGCGGATGACGGCGTCGATCGACGCGGTGGCGACGACGCACGTGCGCGAGCCGGTGTCCTCAGTCTTGACGCGGCACCAGCAGACGCGAAAGCAGTTGCAGGCGGCGGCTTTCGGCTGACGATGAGTGTGGCTTTTTGTCCACACCTTCTGGAGGGGGCGACGCTGTCCCCAGATAGTTGGCGTCTCTCCCGGGCAAAGGGGCTCATCACAAAAACTGAGGTGAGCGCTGCACAGCAGGTGCGGCTCAAACCATGGGAGTCGATCATGAACGAGAGTTTTGTCACCGTATGCGGCAATGTCACCAACGTGCCGGAGGTGAAGCATGGCAAAGATTCGGGAAACCCCTTCACCGTCTTCAGGTTGGCGCAGAACACCAGCCGTCGTGAGCCGAACGGTGTGGTGGTCAGCACCGGGGTCCACTTTTACGACGTGATTGCGTTCGGGGCTCTGGGTGCCAATGTCTTCGAGTCCATCGGTGTCGGCAACCCGCTTGTCGTGCACGGGCGTTTGCGCGTCAGGGAGTGGGAGAGCGGCGAGAAGAAGGGCACCGAAGTGCAAATCGACGCCAACTCCATCGGCCCAGACCTGACCTTCGGCACGAGCCAGTTCACCAAGCGCCGCAAGGGCGCTTATCAGAGCCACGACCGTATCGCGCTTGAGCTTGAGGGCCGCCCGGTGCGCGTGGACGACAACGGTGAGGTGTTCGAGGACGGCGACTCGGACGTCGATGACGAGGTTGACCACGGTGCCGCTTTCGTCGATTCACAGGGGTCACGCCAGGCCAGTTAGCCTGAGCGCATGGCCGAATTTATTTACACGATGAATCGCGCCCGAAAGGCGCACGGCGACAAGGTCATCCTTGATGACGTCACCATGTCCTTCTACCCGGGTGCCAAGATCGGGGTGGTCGGCCCTAACGGTGCCGGGAAGTCCACGATTCTGAAGATCATGGCCGGACTCGAGCAGCCCTCTAATGGTGAGGCCCGGCTGTCGCCTGGATACACCGTGGGCATTTTGCTGCAGGAACCGCCGCTGAACGAAGAAAAGACGGTGCTCGGCAACGTCGAAGAAGGCGTTGCGGAGATCAAAGCGAAGATGGACCGCTTCAACGCCATCGGCGAAGAAATGGCTGAGCCAGACGCTGACTTCGACGCGCTCATGGCCGAGATGGGCGGGCTTCAGGAGGACATCGACGCGGCCAACGCCTGGGAGTTGGAGTCCCAGTTAGAGCAGGCAATGGACGCGTTGCAGTGCCCTCCTCCGGATGCCGACGTGAGCGTGCTCTCCGGTGGTGAGCGACGGCGAGTGGCGTTGTGTAAGTTGTTGCTGGCTAAGCCCGACCTCCTCCTGCTCGACGAGCCGACGAACCACCTGGACGCCGAGAGCGTCCAGTGGTTGGAGCAGCACTTGGCCAAATACCCCGGTGCCGTGTTGGCCGTCACTCACGACCGGTACTTCTTGGACAACGTGGCTCAGTGGATTGCCGAGGTCGACCGCGGTCGTCTCTATCCCTACGAGGGCAACTACTCCACATACTTAGAGAAGAAGCGCGAGCGTCTTGCCATCGCGGGCAAGAAGGACCTCAAACTGGCCAAGCGACTGGAGAAGGAGCTCGACTGGGTCCGGTCCAACGCCAAGGCCAAGCAGGTCAAGAACAAGGCCCGCCTGGCCCGATATGAGGAGATGGCAGCTGAGGCCGACAAGACTCGCAAGTTGGACTTCGACGAGATCGCGATCCCTCCCGGCCCTCGCCTTGGTGCTCAGGTCATCGAGGTCACGGACCTGAAGAAGGGCTTTGGCGATCGCGTGTTGATCGGCGACCTGAGTTTCACCTTGCCGCGCAACGGCATCGTGGGCGTCATCGGCCCTAACGGTGTTGGCAAGACCACGCTCTTCAAGACCATCGTCGGGATGGAAGAGCCGGACTCCGGCACGGTCAAGGTCGGCGAGACAGTCAGCATTTCGTATGTCGACCAGAACCGTGGCGGCATTGACCCCGAGAAGAACCTGTGGGAGGTCGTCTCCGACGGTAACGACTTCATCCAGGTCGGGCGGGTCGAGATCCCGTCGCGGGCCTACGTTTCACAATTCGGATTCAAAGGCCCGGACCAGCAGAAGAAGGCCGGGGTGCTCTCCGGTGGTGAGCGCAACCGGCTGAATCTGGCGCTGACCCTCAAGCAAGGCGGCAACCTGTTGCTGCTCGATGAGCCCACTAACGACCTAGACGTCGAGACCCTCGGCTCGCTCGAGAACGCGCTGCTCGATTTCCCCGGGTGCGCCGTGGTCATCAGCCACGATCGGTGGTTCCTCGACCGGGTGGTCACGCACATCTTGGCCTACGAAGGCACCAACGAGGACCCCGACAACTGGTACTGGTTTGAGGGCAACTTCGGTGCCTACGAGGAGAACAAGGTCGAGCGCATGGGCGTCGACGCGGCCCGACCGCACCGACTCACCTATCGCAAGCTCACGCGCGACTAAAAGGTCACTATGACGGCGACGGTGCGGCTGGCGTGACCCGACGACGCCGCCCGTCTCCGCTGCCTACCCGTCAGGGCGTCGGTGCAGCCCGACTCACCATGCCTATGCAGGGCTCGTGGGCGACGGTGCTCGACTTCATTGCCGAGCGCATCGGCACCGTGGATGATCCAAGGGTGGCGTCGTCATTAGCGGCTCGGGTGGCGGCTAACGAAGTGCTCCTTGGAGACGGGACCGTGGTCGATCAGCACACGGGATACCAGCCGGGTGGCGCTGTGTATCTCTACCGAGATCTGCGACCCGAGATTCCGGTGCCCTTTGAACTCACGGTGCTCCACCAGGACTCCGACATCATCGTGGTGGACAAACCACACTTTCTGGCGACGATGCCTCGCGGTGCTCACGTGACCGAGACGGTGGTGACCCGGGTGCGGCGAGACCTGGGGCTGCCTGATGCGGCCCCGGCGCACCGACTGGATCGCCTTACCGCCGGGGTGCTGATGTTGACGCTGCGACCTGAGGTGCGCGCGGCATACCAAAATCTCTTTGCCCGCGCCGAAGTCCGGAAAACGTATGGCGCTCTCGCGCCCCTCGATGCATCATTGTCCGAGCCGGTCACGGTTAGCAATAGGCTCATCAAAGCACGCGGTCAGTTGCAGACCGCGGTCGTTGACGGAGAGCCGAATGCCGTCACCACCGTGCGACTTCGTGAAGCCCGCGGCGAGTGGGGCGTCTACGAACTGAGCCCGCAGACCGGAAAGACACATCAGCTTCGCGTGCACTGCGCCGGGCTGGGCATCCCGATTGTGGGCGACCCGTTGTATCCAGTGCCACGCGAGGTCGCAGGTGATGACTTCAGCAGTCCGCTGCGTTTGGTGGCGCAGCGTCTAGAGTTCGTGGACCCCCTGACGGGGTCAGCCCGAGTGTTCGAATCTGGAAGGTCGGTGGGTGGTGGCTGACGTCGTTGCTTTGCTGCGCAGCGTGAACGTGGGCGGCAATCGTATGAAGATGGAGTGGTTGCGGGCGCTGGCGGTTTCGGTGGGTTGCGATAACGTACGGACGATCGTCGCGACGGGGAACATCGTGATGAGTCCGCCGAGAGATCTTCCCGCCACTGGTCGAGCCCTCGAAGAAGCGCTTGCCGCGCACTTCGGGCGCATAGATGTCGTGATGCGCACTCACGAACAGATGAGATCTGCTGTCACGCGCAACCCGTGGGGGACATTGGTGGAGTCGGGTGAACTCGAGCGACGCGCCGTTAATACGATGTTTTGTGCACGGGCACCGACCCAGACGGTGATCGACAGCCTGCCAAGAGTAGAAACTGACGATGAATTGACGGTCTCCGGCGCGGAGGTCTACCTCAAGTTGGCGGGCTCAGCCGCCGACACTCGGTACACCGGAGCGTGGCTGGAGCGGCACCTGCAGATTACCGGGACGGTGCGCAACCACAACACCGTTCTGAAGGTCCTTGCCGCCACCGCTTGAGCCCTCTTAAGGGACGTTATGGCTATAGATAATGCGCGACTTGTGCGCGAAGGTGACGATCTCCAACAGGTCAGAATCGGGTGGTGCCAATGGAAAGGAAATCATTTCGTTGCACGGTGGGGCGGCATGCTGACCAGGACCTTCGCCAGCACGTGGACGACATCAGCATCGTCACACAGCAATGCGAGCGATGTGGGCGGGTGGTTCGGTGCGAAATCGTGGGCGTTCGACCGTTGATCGAGGAATCGGGTCCACGATCGGTGGGTGTGTCATGAGGCGGTTCTTGGGTGCGTAAGCCGATCAGGTGCTGACGGGATGGCAGTCAGCGCCGCACCCCGACGCTGATGGCTCCGAAGTCTCCGTCGCTCTTCGGTGAAGCACCGCGTGATCGACACTGATGTGCAGATTGTCGCCGCTGACGTGGGCGGTGCCGTCGACGATGAGTGAGTAGCCGTCGGCAAAAATCGGGGGATAGAGGATCGTGACCTGGGGAAATGCCTGCGCGAGGGACATCGCTGAGCGCCCAGGCCCGTCCACGTGCATCACCCCATCAACGATCGCGGGGACCACTTGCACGACGTGCGGCCTTTCGCGTCCAGGGCTCAACAGGTAGGCGTAGGGGCGGTCGGCGATGGCCTGCGCCAGCTCGGACTTTTTGACCTCAATGCTCATAGGCCCGAGCATTGCACGACACTAGAAGCCATGGGTATGCCGACAGACCAACCTGTGACCGGATTGCTGCTCGCTGCCGGGCAGGGCAGTCGGATGGGGACCCCCAAGGCTGTCTTGGAGGTCGGCAGTCGAACGTTGACCGAGATGGCGGTCGAAGCGCTGCTGGACGGCGGATGCGGGGACGTCCTGGTCGTCTTGGGGGCCGATGCCCAACGGGTCCGGACCAGGCTGGAAGCCAACGGCGCAACATGGGGCGAACGCGTCGACACGGGTGAATGCGCCAACTGGTCTGGAGGCATGAGCGAGTCGCTGCGCACGGGCCTGGCGACGCTGGCGGCTCGAGGCAAGCGGTGCCCGCAGGCCACGTTGATTCACCTCGTTGACCTCCCTGACGTCGGTGCCGAGGTCGTCTCTCGAATCCTGGAGCATGGTCGGGCATCGGGACGACTGGCCGATGTCCTGGTGCGCGCGGCATACCAAGGGTTTGCCGGGCACCCGACGTTGCTCGGTCAGTCGCACTGGCAGGGCGTGATGGACAGCGCCACAGGCGATCGGGGTGCCGGACCGTATCTGCGCTTGCACGAGGCTGCGGCGGTTGCTTGTGACGACCTTGCCTACGGACGGGATGTGGACACGCCAGCCGAGCTGACGGCATACCTTGATCAACGAAAAGGGTAGGCGGTCGGCTTCACGCTGACGTGAGGTGCCGGCGAGCCAGAAGGACTGATCGGTAGGGTCGGTTCGGTGAAACGTCACAGCCTGGTCCTGGTAGGGCCGAGAAGATCATGATTCCGTCTTCGAGCCCGGAGCCGCGAAAGGTGTGGGCAAGCCCGGCAGCCGTCGAGGAAGCCTTGCGCCACACTGGCTATTTGGCGGACGAGGGCTTGGCCACGATGACCTTCCTGGCTGCCCAACTTGATCGGCCCATGCTGCTGGAGGGGGAGCCGGGCACGGGAAAGACGGCGCTCGCGCAGGCCCTGGCTCAAGTCCTGAATGTGCCCGTGATTCGACTGCAGTGTTACGAGGGGATCGACGCCAGCCAAGCACTGTACGACTGGGATTTCCCTCGGCAGATCTTGCATCTTCGCTCGGTAGAGTCTCAGACTTCGGCGGGCCGGTCTGGGCAAGACTCCGACGTGTACGACGAGCGGTTCCTCCTTGCTCGCCCGTTGCTGAGGGCATTGCGCGAACCCGGGGCGGTCCTGTTGATCGACGAGATCGACCGCGCCGACGATGAGTTCGAGGCCTTTCTGCTGGAGATTCTGTCGACGTGGTCCGTCACGATCCCAGAGATTGGGACCGTCATTGCACAGCAGCCCCCTCTGGTGGTGTTGACCTCGAACAGAACTCGCGAACTGCACGACGCGTTGAAGCGTCGCTGCCTCTATCACTGGATTGACCACCCCGGACTTGAGCGCGAGCTGGCTATCGTGCGCACGCGATTGCCCGAGGTGGCGGCTGAGCTATCAGCGCAGGTGGTGACGCTGGTCCAGCAGCTGCGCTCCGAAGGTGAGCTCATCAAGGCACCGGGGGTGGCCGAGACGCTCGATTGGGCCCGCGCGGTGCATGCCTTGGGTGCCAGCTCCCTTGACGTCGAGATTGCTGCGGCAACCGTAGGCAGCGCAGTGAAGTACCGAGAGGACACCGAGCGGGTCAGGGGCGCCTTGGATCGGATGCTCTCGCGCTGACCGGAACCCTTTACTTGCCAGTCACCCCTATGACGTCAGGAGCGATGCGTGGCAAAAGCGAATCTTTGGTGCGCGGCGAGCGCGCTATTTTCGGACGTTGACCTTCGAGGTCTGCCATGAGGACGCGTCCTTATCCCAGTGTGACGCCGATCAGCGTCGAGGTCATTGCCGGCTTGGTTCCTGCTGAGACAGCAGCGCCCATCTGGGCTGGTGACTAAGGTGATGCGGTGGCCTGGACCGCTGAAGAATGCCTACTGGGGTTTGCACGCGCCCTGCGGGACGCCGGCCTTTCGGTGACGCAAGACCGCGAGCTGACCTTTCTGCACAGCCTCACCCTCGTCGGCGTGACCGATCGTGAGTCGGTCTATTGGGCCGGTCGAGCCACGCTGACCTGCTCACCAGCGGATCTCGAACCGTACGACCGGGTTTTTGAGCAGTGGTTCAGTGGCACGCGGATGGATGCTGTGACCCGATCGCAGGTGGTTCCGCCCACCGCAGTTCAGGCGTCGCTGGATGAAGCTGCGGGCGACGGCGCAGGGGACAGCGAGAGCGAGGAGGTCGTCCGCGCGCTGGCCTCGGAACGCGAAGTGCTGCGCCAACGGGACATCGCCTCGCTGACAGCCAACGAACGAGCGGCCCTGCGCCACCAGTTCGCCATACTGCGACCGACACCGCCCATGCGGCGGTCGAGGCGGCATACCCGGTCGCGGCGAGGGATCATCGATGGACCGGCCACCTTGCGCTCGCAGTTGCGCCGAATGGGGGAGCCTGGGGTGATCGCGCGCCGCCGCGTCTCGCGGCACCCCCGTCGGGTGGTGCTGCTCGTGGACGTGAGTGGATCGATGAGCGCGTATGCCGACGCGCTGTTGCGACTAGCGCACACGGTGGTGCAGTCTGCACCGCGAAGCACCGAGGTCTTCACGATCGGGACACGGCTGACGCACGTCACCCAGGCGCTCCGGCATCGCGACGCGGACCAGGCCCTGCTCGGTGCCGGACTGGCCGTCGCCGACTGGTCCGGGGGAACCCGATTGGGCGAAGCCGTGGGGGCA
>JBBSVB010000012.1:0-16988 GCA_038233875.1 Actinomycetales bacterium
ATGATCGCGCAATACACCCAGGCCGGGATCGTCTCCGAACTCAAACGGCTCGCGGCTCCGGCCAGCGTCGACTCGATCCCGAGCTCAGCGATGCAGGAGGACCACGTCTCGATGGGCTGGCACGCCGCCCGCAAGCTGCGTCGCGCTCTCGACGGACTGACTCGGGTGCTAGCCATCGAAGTGCTCACCGCCGCCCGTGCGTTGGACTTGCGCGCACCGCATAATCCTGGTCCTGGCAGCGCCGCCGTAATCCGTGCCTTACGGGACGCGGGGGTGCAGGGACCCGGCCCCGACCGCTTTCTGGCCCCGGAGATCGCGGCCGCAGTGGAGTTGGTCGCCAGCGGAGCGGTCCGGGCCGCGGCTGAGCGCGCCGTCGGAGCGTTGCGATGAGCGTCAGCGGCCAGGCGTCAGACGCTCTCGGACTGACCGATCACGATGGCCCGACCCGACGCCCAGCCGGTGACCGCCTGCGGGATCGACAAGGCGATCAGCGCGATGACGGGCCACGACCAGCCGCCGGTGACATCGTGCAGCACCCCCAGGCTGAACGGCCCGAGCGCCGCCGCGATCAGATAGCCCAGCCCCTGCGCCATCGTGGACAGCGCCGACGTGTCCTGCGGGGTGGCGGTGCGCAGGACGATCAGGGTCAGCACCAGCGGGAAACTGCCGCCCATACCGAAGCCGATCAGCATCGACCACAGCACCGGGATCGCGGCCGGGGCGATCAGCAAGCCCGAGAAGCCCGAAATGGCGAGGACGGCCAGGGCCACCGGGAAGATGCGCTGGTCGGCGCAGCGGGCAGCCCAGCCGGGGATGATCAGCGCCATCGGGATGCCGGACAGCGTGGTCACCGCCAGCAGCAGCCCGGCGTCGCTCGCCTCGATGCCGGCCTCGGTATAGATCGACGGAAGCCAGGCGAGGACGGCGTAGAAGGTGGCCGACTGCATACCGAAGAAGACGGTGACCTGCCACGCCAACGGCACCCGCAGCAACGGCCCAATGCGACCACTTGCGGCGTCGGCGGCCCGTTCGCGAGGGCGAGATCGAGCGGCGCGGGGTGCCCACAGCACCAGGGCCACGGCGGCCGTCACCAGCCACACCCCCAAGCCGATCTGCCAGGTGTATGCCGACGTGAGCGGGACCGTAATCGCGGCGCCGATCGCCGCCGAGGTGGTCAGCGTGGTCGTGTAGGAACCGGTCATCAGCCCGGGATGCCGGGGTGCGTCGCGCTTGACCAGCACCGGGAGCACCACATTGCCGACGGCGATTGCGGCCGAGATCAGCACCGTTCCGACGAAGAGTGCGAAGACGGGGCCGATGCTGCGCACCAACAACCCGGCCGTCAACACCACCAGGGCCAACGCGGATGTGGCGTCGAGGCCCAAGCGTGCGGTCACCCGAGGCGTCAGCACGCCGAAGATCCCAAAGCAGATCACCGGCGCGGCCGCCAACAGCGAGACCTCGAGGGCGCTGAGCGACAAATCGTTGGTCAACACGTCGAGGACGGGCCCGACGCCGGAGATGGGGCCGCGCAGGTTGACCGCCAACGCCACGATGCCCGCGATGATCAGCCCGC
The DNA here is from genome assembly GCA_038233875.1 of Actinomycetales bacterium. GTDB lineage: Bacteria > Actinomycetota > Actinomycetes > Actinomycetales > Dermatophilaceae > Ornithinicoccus. The sequence continues at coordinate 1,577 of JBBSVB010000012.1, forward strand.
GCCTCATCCAGCGAGAGCGCGCATGAGTCTGAGCCACGGATCGGCACCCTTTCCACGATGTGTCTGCGATCAACCACCCGACCCTAGGCCCTGCGCTCACCGCATACCCGTGATTGATGATCGAGGAGATATAGATGGAAGGCGCTAGGCCCGTCCGCGCACCAAGGGGGACCGCGCGCACTGCGCTCTCCTGGACCACCGAGGCTCCGATGCGGATGCTGATGAACAACCTCGACCCCGAGGTAGCCGAACGCCCCGACGACCTCGTGGTCTATGGAGGCACGGGTCGCGCGGCGCGCGACTGGCGTTCGTTCGATGCGATGATCCGCACGCTGCAGACCCTGCGCGAGGACGAGACGATGTTGGTCCAGTCCGGTCGGCCGGTCGGGGTGATGCAGACCCACGAATGGGCCCCGCGCGTGCTGATCGCCAACTCCAACTTGGTTGGCGACTGGGCGACGTGGCCGGAGTTTCGGCGCCTCGAACAGCTCGGCCTGACGATGTATGGCCAAATGACCGCCGGCTCCTGGATCTATATCGGGACGCAGGGCATCTTGCAGGGGACGTACGAGACGTTTGCTGCGGTCGCCGCTTCGCTCGCATCGCGAAATCCCAGCCGGTATGCCGGCTCACTCGCGGGCACCCTGACCCTCACCGCCGGGTGCGGCGGGATGGGTGGCGCGCAGCCGCTGGCCGTCACGCTGAACGGCGGCGTGTGCCTGATCATCGACGTCGATGAGTCCAGGCTGCGCCGTCGGGTGACGTCGCGCTATCTCGACGAAGTGGCCGACTCGTTGGACGCCGGGGTGGGTCGAGCATTGGGGGCTAAAGCGGCTCAAGAAGCCGTGTCGATCGGGGTGGTCGGCAATGCGGCGGAGGTCTTCGCCGAGCTGCTTCGACGCGGCGTGGACATCGACATCGTGACCGATCAGACCTCGGCGCATGACCCGTTGTCCTACCTGCCGGTGGGGGTTGCGCTGGAGGACTGGCACGATCTGGCCGACAAAAAACCCGAGGAGTTCACCGACCGTGCGCAAGAGTCGATGGCCCGGCACGTCGAGGCCATGGTGGGCTTCAAGGACGCCGGGGTTGAGGTCTTCGACTACGGCAACAGCATCCGAGATGAGGCACGCCAGGGTGGCTACGACCGGGCCTTTGAGTTTCCCGGGTTCGTGCCCGCATACATCCGGCCGTTGTTCTGTGAGGGCAAGGGGCCGTTCCGTTGGGCGGCGCTGTCGGGAAATCCGAAGGACATCGCGGCGACCGATCAGGCGGTGCTCGACCTGTTCCCCGGTCACGACCATCTGCACAAGTGGATCCGGGGCGCTCAGGAGCGGGTAGCTTTTGAGGGATTGCCCGCGCGGATCTGCTGGCTCGGGCAGGGCGAACGTGACAAAGCCGGGGTGAAGTTCAACGACATGGTGGCCTCCGGGGAAGTCGAGGCGCCGCTGGTCATCGGCCGCGACCACCTGGACTGCGGCTCGGTGGCCAGCCCCTATCGCGAAACTGAATCGATGGCCGACGGCTCCGACGCGATCGCCGACTGGCCGCTGCTGAACGCGATGGTCAACGTGGCCTCCGGGGCGTCGTGGGTCTCGATCCATCACGGCGGCGGGGTCGGCATCGGGCGCTCGCAGCACGCCGGGCAAGTCTGCGTCGCCGACGGCACCCCGCTGGCGCGGCAAAAAATCGAGCGCGTGCTGACGAACGACCCGATGATGGGCGTCATCCGCCACGTCGACGCCGGCTATCCCGAGGCTGAGGCCGTCGCTGCTAACCAAGGTGTCCGCATACCGATGCGTGAGGGCGACTGATGACCTGCCTGTTGGTTGCGGCTTTGGAGACGACGTCCGCACAAGTCATACTAGAAGTATGAATGCTGTGACTACTATTAAGGTACCGGCGGGAACGCGTGACCGATTGAAGGCTGGGGCCGCGTCCAGAGGGTTGTCGTTGGGCGCCTATCTGGAGGAACTTCTAGAGCAGACGGAGCGCGAAGAACGGTGGAACGCGCTACGAGATGCGATGAAGGCGACGCCGGCCGCCGAGATGGATTCCTACCGTGCCGAAACGGAGCAGTGGGAGATCAGCGAATTGAGCGACGCGGACCGTGTCCGATAACCCGCTGAAACCGGGCACTGTTGCCTGGGCCCACCTCGAGCCGGTAGTTGGCCGAGAGCAGGGAGGCCGTCGCCCTGTGATGGTGGTGTCTACGCGGCGTTATCTTGAGGTCGTCGAGACTCTGGTCGTGGTGGTCCCGCTGACGAGCACTGACCGCGGCTGGCCCAACCATTCTGCCTTAAGGGGGATTGACGGGCTGGGCATATCTTTCGCTATGACGGAGCAGCCACGGACCCTTTCACGGTCTCGGTTGCGAGGAGTTATTGGTGTGGCAACGCCTGAGTGCCTCGAAGAAGTTCGCATGTGGCTCACCGAATTTGTCTGTGCCGAATGAGGCAGCCCAGGACGTTGAGGGGGCTGAGGTGAGCCAGAGTTTTGACCGTTTGTGGGCCGATCTGGAGTCGATTGGCCGCGTGCCGTCGGGGGGATACCGGCGGTTTGCCTGGACCCGCGAAGATCTCACCCTGCGCGAGTGGTTTACCGGCGAGTGTGCCGCTCGGAGTTTGGACCTGACCGATGATCGAGTGGGCAACCAGTGGGCCTGGTGGGGTGACCCAGACGCTGCCGTTGCGGATGGTCGGCCTGGGGTTGCCACCGGTTAGCACCTGGATTCCGTGCCCGACGGTGGGGCGTATGACGGCCCGCTGGGTGTGGTGTCTGCCCTCGCTGCCATCGATGCGCTGAGGTCGCGCGGGGTGGTGCCGCAGCGGCCAATCGGGGTCGTCAACTTCGTGGACGAGGAGGGTGCCCGGTTTGGGGTGGCCTGCGGTGGTTCCAGGGTGTTGACCGGCGCGATGACCGCTGATCGTGCGCTGGGGTTGATCGACGACGAGGGCCTCACGATGGCCCAGGCTCTGACTTCAGCGGGGCGGGAGGTCACACATTTCGGCGCCGATCCTCAGGCGCTGGCCCGGATCGGGACCTTCATCGAGGTGCACGTCGAGCAGGGCCGCGGGCTGGTCGACCGCGAGGTCCCTGTCGCCGTCGCCAGCGACATTTGGCCGCACGGCCGCTGGCGCATCGACCTACCTGGCGAGGCCAATCACGCAGGCAGCACCCGTATGCCGGATCGCCAAGACGCGATGATCTCCCTGGCTGAGGTGCTCTTGGCGGCCAGGGCTCAAGCCGTCGAGCGGGGCGGGGTAGCCACCATCGGCAAAGTCTCGGTGCAGCCCAACGGCCTCAACGCCATCGCCTCGCACGTCACCGCCTGGCTGGACAGCCGAGCCGCGAACGAGGAGCCCGTTCGCGCCCTCGTCGCGGACCTCGGCGAAGTCGTCACGAGCTTGGGCGGTCAGATCCGTGAAGACTCATGGACCCCTTCCACACCGTTCGACGACATGCTGAGCGCGCGACTGCGACGGGTCATCGGGGTCGAATCCTCGCTCAGCGTGCCGGTCCTTGGCTCCGGCGCGGGCCACGACGCCGGGATCCTGGCGAGCGCCGGCATACCGACCGCGATGCTGTTCGTGCGCAATCCGACCGGGGTGTCGCACAGCCCGGCCGAACACGCCGAAAGGGCCGACTGCCACGCTGGGGTCGAGGCATTGGCGGCGTGCCTCACCGACCTGGTGAAGTCGCCGTGAGGTGGCACGCCGCAGTCGCGCACCTGCCCGATGGGGTCGCCCGCAACGTGCTGATGGAGGCTGAGGATGGCTTCTTCACGGCCGTGACCCCTGATGCGCAGATCGCGGCCGAAGATGTCGTCGAGCGGCTGCTGGGCGTGGTCCTACCCGGGTTCGCCAACGCCCACAGCCACGCCTTCCACCGGGGGCTGCGGGGACGGACCCACGACGGTGGCGGCACCTTTTGGACCTGGCGGGAGGCGATGTATGCCGTGGCGTCGCGGCTCGACCCCGACACGTATCTCGCCCTCGCCCGAGCGACCTACGCCGAGATGGCCCTCGCCGGAATCACCGCCGTTGGGGAGTTCCACTATCTGCACCGCGGGCCGGGCGGGCAGCCCTACGACGACCCCAACGCGATGGGCCATGCGCTGGTCCAGGCAGCCGACGATGCTGGGATCCGGCTGACGTTGTTGGACACCTGCTATCTCGGCGGCGGCCTCGAAGGAAACCTCCACCTGCCGCTGGTCGGGCCGCAGATGCGGTTTGGCGACGGCAGCGTCGAGGCGTGGGCCCACCGAGTCTCCGCCATGGCCGACTCCCGCAGCGGCGGCCCAGATCATCTGCTCGTCGGGGCCGCCATCCACTCCGTTCGGGCAGTTCCTCGGGCTGCGTTGGCGACCGTGGCCCAGGTGGCTCGTGATCGCGATGACGCGCCGCTGCACGTCCACCTCTCCGAGCAGCCTCGCGAAAACGAGGAGTGCGTCGCGGCATACGGGATGACCCCGACCGGGCTGTTGGCGAGCGAGGGTCTGCTGTCACCGTCGCTCACCGCGGTGCACGCAACCCACCTGACCAGCGACGACATCAACCTGCTCGGCAACGCCGGGGTGACCGCCTGCTTCTGCCCCACCACCGAACGTGACCTCGCCGACGGTATCGGCCCGGCCCGAAGGCTGCTCGACGCCGGGGCCTCATTGTCGTTGGGGTCAGACCAACACGCCGTCATCGACCTCATCGAAGAAGCCCGAGCCCTCGAGATGCACGAACGGCTGGCCTCAGGCCAGCGCGGCCGACTGAGCCCGGCCGACCTGCTGGCGGCGGCCACCCGGCATACCTCGATCGGTTGGCCTGACGCCGGAGCGATCCGGGTCGGCGCCCGGGCCGACCTCGTGGCCATTCGCGACGACTCCGTGCGCACCGTCGGTGCCGACCCCGCCCAGATCCTGTTTGCCGCCACTGCGGCAGACGTCGACACGGTCGTGGTCTCGGGCCGTACGGTGGTCTGCGAAGGGCGACACACGTTGGGCGACGTCGCCGGAATGCTCCGCGACGCGTTGGCGCCGCTGGTGGACAACTGATGCGAGGCAACTGATGGGCATGCTGATCACGGGCATTGGCGAGCTGGTGACCTGCGACGACACCCTCGACGGCGCGGATCACAGCGAGGGCCTGGGCATCCTGCGCGATGCGGCGGTCATCGTCGGTCGCGACCCGGAGACTAACGAATCGAGCGTGCAGTGGGTGGGGTTGGCGGCCGAAGCCCCGGCGGCAGACTGGGCGATCGAGCTCGGCGGGCACGCGGTGTTGCCGGGATTCGTCGACAGCCACAGCCACCTGGTGTTCGCAGGGGATCGATCCGCCGAGTTCGCGGCCCGAATGACGGGTCAGAGTTACGACGGGGGCGGCATTGCGACCACTGTCGCGGCCACCCGCGCGGCCAGTGACGACCAACTGCGGACGTTGCTGCGGGCTCGGGCCAATGAGATGCGCAGCCAGGGCACGACGACCGTGGAGATCAAGAGCGGTTATGGGCTGACCGTGCACGACGAGACTCGTATGCTGCGGCTCGCCTCGGAGATCACCACCGAAGTCACGTATCTGGGTGGGCACGTGGTGCCTCCGGGCACGGCGAGTGGCGAGCGGTCGGCATACGTCGATCTGGTCACCCGTGAGATGTTGGCTGCCGCGTTGCCCTACGCAAAATGGATCGACGTGTTTTGTGAGCCAGCCAGTCCGCACGCCTTTGACGCCGAGGAGTCCCGGCAGATCCTGTCTGCGGGAGTCGCAGCGGGACTCGGGGTCAGGGTGCACGGCAACCAACTTGCGCCGGGGCCGGGGGTGCAACTGGCCGTCGAGTTCGGAGCGGCCAGTGTCGATCACTGCACGTATCTGTCTTCCTCCGACGTCGATGCCCTCGTGGGCGCTCAGGAGACGACGGTGGCCACGTTGCTTCCGGGGGTCGAATTCTCGACCAGATCGCCGTTCGCCGACGCGCGGGCTCTGCTGGACGCGGGGGTCTTGGTGGCGCTGGCCACAGACTGCAACCCGGGCACCTGTTACTCCACGTCGATGCCCTTCGTGATCGCGCTCGCGGTCCGCGAGATGGGGATGACCCCGGCGCAGGCTGTGCGTGCTGCGACGTTGACCGCTGCAAAAGCGCTGCGGCGCAATGACATCGGGGTGGTGCGAGTCGGCTCGCGGGCCGATCTTGCGGTGCTGGACGCGCCGTCATACCTGCATCTGCCGTATCGCCCCGGTGTCCCCATCGCCAAGGCCCTCGAGGTCTAGCCCCGGATTCTCCGCAAAATCAACTTTTCCGACGGCAGCGGAAACCAAGGCAAGGATCGCCATCGATGGTCAGCAGCGCGACCGGCGTGGGCTCAATGACGCGCCGCTCGGCTTCGACAACCCACCACACCCAGGTCCAGCCGGCCTACGACGTCGGGCCGACCGAGCGTCGGAGGTTGCATCGCCTTGTGTCAAAAAGATCGTCGTGTATGCCGAGCTTTTCGGCCGAGGCCCATCCATCCACACGTGAGTTGACGGGCGGTGGGGAACTATCGCCTCGTGGACGAATCATCGGGTCATATGGTGATGGTTAGTCCACACGCCGATAGTCGAGGGTAACCGAGGTGACTTTCAGAGTTATGCCGAGGCGAAAGCGGGCGGTCTGGGTGCGGCGCAGCCTCTAGGCTGGGCCGATGATCGATCTGAGGCTGCTGCGCGATAACCCCGATCGTGTGCGTGCCTCGCAGCGCGCCCGCGGTGAAGACGAAACTCTGGTGGACACGGTGTTGGCCGCCGACGAGCACCACCGGTCCTCGCTGACGGAGTTCGAGGGCCTGCGCGCGCAGCAAAAGTCGATTGGTCGCGAAGTGGCCAAGGCCCAGGGCGACGAAAAAACGCATCTCCTGCAGCAGGTCAAAGAGACCTCGCAGCGCGTCAAAGACCTGGAGAAGCAGTACCGCGAGGCTGAGCAACAACGCGACGAGGCGATCCGCAAGATCGGCAACGTCATCATCGACGGCGTGCCCTCCGGCGGCGAAGAGGACTTCAGCCTCGTCGAGGAGGTCGGTACCCCGCGTGATTTCGCGGCCGAGGGCTTTGAGCCCCAAGACCACCTCGAGGTCGCCGCCACGCTTGACGCCCTCGACATGGCCCGTGGGGCCAAGGTCAGCGGATCGCGCTTCTACTACCTCAAAGGAGTCGGCGCCCGCCTCGAGATGGCACTCCTGCTGCTGGCCCTCGACCGCGCCCGCGACGCCGGATTCACGCAACTCAAAGTCCCCACCCTGGTGCTCCCAGAGACCATGGCCGGAGCCGGATTCCTCGACGCCCACGCCGACGAGGTCTACCGCCTCGAAGCCGACGACCTCTACCTCACCGGCACCTCCGAGGTCGCGCTCGCCGGCTACCACAGTGACGAGATCCTCGACCTCGCGGATGGCCCCAAGCGATACACCGCTCTGTCGACGTGCTTCCGCCGCGAGGCCGGCAGCCACGGCAAAGACACCCGTGGCATCATCCGGGTGCACGAGTTCCAGAAGGTCGAAATGTTCGCCTACTGCCGCCCCGAAGACGCCGAAGTCGAGCACCAGCGGATGCTCGGTCTGGAGCGAGCAATGCTCGACAGCATGGACATCCCCTACCGCATCATCGACACCGCAGCCGGGGACCTCGGCGGACCTGCCGCCCGCAAATTCGACTGCGAGGCATGGGTTCCCACCCAGGGCAGGTATCGCGAACTGACCTCGACGTCGAACTGCACGACATACCAGGCCCGTCGCCTCAACACGCGCGAGCGCGACCCCAACGGCTCAGGCACGCGCATGGTGGCGACGCTGAACGGGACGATGGCCACCACGCGCTGGCTTGTGGCTCTGCTGGAAAATCACCAGCAAGCCGACGGGTCGGTCATCGTCCCCGAAGCCCTGCAGCCGTATGTAGGTACGGACGTGTTGCTGCCCGCCTAAGCGCAAAGAAGCAAGGATCAGCTGAGCTCGGGCTCTTCCTGGGCGCCCACCAAACGCAGGTGGCGCTTGAGTTCGGGCAGCATTTCGGCAAGCAGCCCATCAACGTCGTCGGTAGTCGGTGCCGCGTAGAACCCAGCCGAATCCGGTGCGCGGTAGTACAACCCGGCAGGCCGCTTTTCACCGTCGACCTCGTGCTGCCACGGCAAGTAGATGATGCTGACGTTTTGCCCGTCGATGTCGACCACGGACGAAGCGGGGGCCTCGTGCCCCCGAGGGAACGGAACGATTTTCGCGTCCTGGGTGGTGCCGTCCTGGTTCATCGGTGAGGACTCCTTCACTGGGGTGCCCCCCACCGTTCCACACAAACCGGCGCATTGGGAACGCGAGCGTGAGTCATCCCTTTGACGGAGGCATGCAGGCTCACCCGCGACATAACCTAGTTCGGTGATGCGGATGGACCGGTTAGAGCAGGCACTCGGCACCGATGAGGACTGGGAGCGCCCAGGACCCACGGCGCTACAACGGCGGCACGACGTCTGGATCGCCGTCGGATTCTTCGCCGTCAGCGCCCTCGGCGGTGAGCTGTTGCGCTCCCTCGGTGCCTACAACGACACTTCGACCGGTCCGATCGCGATCAATGCCGCCGCAGGATCCGCCGCCGTGCTGCTGATCTGGCGGCGCTCGCATCCAGTGTGGGTGGCGATGGCGGCCACGATGCACCTGTTCGTCGTCGGCTCGCTCGTGGCCTCAGCGGTGTCGACCTTGCCGATGCAGGTGCTGTACTTCTTCGCTATTTATAGCGGTGTGGCGTGGGCCAAGGACCGGCGGATTGCTGCCTACGTCGTTATTGCGATCGGCCTGGCCACATTTGCCTGGGTTGCCTGGTTCGTCGCCCTGAGCTCGGGTATGCAGGAGCTCACCGGCGAGGCCATCGCCGAAGGTCAGGGCCCGATCCCGCCACTGCTGGGCGTGGCCGGCTGGATCACGATGAACAACGTCATGTTCTTCGGGGGAGCGGTGCTGCTGGGCCAGGTCGAATGGCGCAGGGCCTTCAATCACGCGCAGGTCGTCGAACAAGCGGCCACCATCAGCGCCCAGGCCGAACGCCTGCGAGACCAGGCCGTGGTCGCCGAGCGGCTGCGCATCGCCCGAGAGCTCCACGACGTCGTGGCCCACCACATCTCGGTGATGGGGGTGCAGGCTGCGGCCGCGCGACGGGTGATCGACCGTGACCCCCCCGCTGCTGCCCAGGCATTGCAGGCGATCGAGGGCTCTTCCCGAGACGCCGTTGCCCAGATGCGGGATCTGCTGGGCACGCTTCGCTACGAGGCCGGCGAAGCCAACGGGTCGCCCGCGATAGCGGCTGCCCATACGCCCGATCGCTCGCCGCAGCCAGGTCTTGGTGACCTGTCGGCTCTCGTGGGTCAGGGCAGCAGCGCCGGGTGCACGGTGCGACTCACGTTCGCGCCGGAGGGGGATAGTGGCGGCGTCTCGGCCCCGGTCCAGTTGTCCGTCTACCGCATCGTCCAAGAAGCGCTGGCCAACGTGCGCAAGCACTCGACCGCCGCCTCCGTCAGCGTCGTCGTGCGCATCGAACGCGACGTCAACCGGATCGAGGTCGAAGTGGTCGACAACGGCAATGCCCGCCACGGAACGGGCGGCACGGGATTAGGACTGATGGGCATGGCCGAGCGCACCCGCCACCTCGGCGGCGGGCTGGAAATCGGGGCCCGGCGCAGCGGCGGATACCGGGTGCGGGCATGGTTCCCCATGGACGGCTCGGTGCGCCGCGAAGGGGCTCCGCCAGACACGCACGAGCGACACGGCGTTGACGTATGACGTCCGCCCAGCCTCCCGCGACATCCCCGGTGATATCGGTCGTGTTGGTCGATGATCAGCCGCTCCTGCGGTCGGGGTTCTCGATGATCTTGTCGACCGAGGCCGACCTCGAGGTCGTCGGGACGGCTGGCGATGGCCAGCAAGCGATCGATGTGGTGGCCGACCTGCGACCGGACATGGTGCTGATGGACGTGCAGATGCCGGTGCTCGACGGCATCGAAGCCACCCGCGCCATCATCGCGGCTGCCCATGCGGCGCAGGTCGAGCCGCCCAAGATCGTCATGCTCACGACCTTCGACCGCGACGACTACCTTTTCGATGCGCTCGCCGCCGGAGCGAGCGGGTTCCTCCTCAAAAACGCCGACGCCGATCATCTCGTCGAGGGCATCCGGACAGTCCATAGCGGCCATGCGCTACTGGCTCCCGAGGTCACTCAGCGGGTCATCGCGGCGGCTCACCAACCCACCTCGACCACCCCGACCGCGACGGCCGGAGCGGTGGGTGGATCGGCAACCCGAGCGGACGGCATACCCGCAGATCTGACCGCCCGCGAGACCGAGGTGCTCCGCGTGATGGCCACGGGTCTGAGCAACGCCGAGATCGCCGCTGCGCTGTATCTCTCCGAGGCGACCGTCAAGACCCACGTGTCCAACGTGCTCGCCAAACTCGGGGTCCGGGATCGAGTGCAAGCGGTCATCGCGGCATACCAAGGCGGGCTTGCTCCGTCTAAAGGATGAGGGCCTAACTTCCTCCGCTGGAGGGATGTGCGTTCGTTACCTCGCCCGTAGGTTTGGAGCACTACTCACCACTACGTGAAAAGGGGATGGCATGCTCGAAGTCAAAGGGCTCACGAGGACCTTCGGCGACCTCACGGCCGTCGATGACGTCTCGTTCGAGGTGCCGCCGGGTGCAATGGTCGGATTCGTCGGGGGCAACGGCGCCGGCAAGACCACCACGATGCGCATGATCATGGGGATTTTGACCCCCACCAGCGGTCAGTCCCGGTGGAAAGGCGCCGAACTCACCAGCGCCACCCGCGCGAGGTTTGGCTATATGCCCGAGGAGCGCGGTCTCTACCCCAAGCAACCGACCCTAGATCAATTGGTCTACCTGGGCCGCCTGCACGGCATGAGTCAGGCCGCCGCCAAGTCCCGCGTCAGCGAACTCCTCGAGCGATTCGGCCTCGGCGAGCGCATGAACGACAAGGTCGAGACGTTGTCTTTGGGCAACCAGCAGCGCGCGCAGATCATCGCCGCCGTGCTGGGTGACCCCGTCGCGCTGGTGTTGGACGAGCCGTTCTCCGGCCTGGATCCGGCTGCGGTCGATCAGATGTCGGCGTTGCTGCGCGAATACACCTCCGACGAGGTGCCGGTGTTGTTCAGCTCGCACCAACTCGACCTCGTCGACCGGCTGTGCGACTCGATCGTCGTTCTCGCCAGGGGCAAAGTCGTCGCCGCCGGCACCTCGGCGGAGCTGCGCGAAGGTGGCCCGTTGCGTTACCGGCTGACCGTCGATCAGGACGCGGGCTGGGTCCGGGGTATGGCGAATCTGCGGGTCCTCGACGTCGACGCTGCCACGGTGGTGGTCGAGCCGGACGACGAAGGCGCCGCCCAACACCTGCTGACCGAAGCCGTGTCGCGCGGCCCGGTCCGCGAATTCAGCCGAGTTATCCCCACGCTGAGCGAGATCTACCGGGAGGTCGCATCATGAGCACCACCACAACGTCCGACGCAGTATCGTCCACCGAAGCGCCAGCATCTGCGGTCCACACGCGGCCCTGGGCCTTGGTGGCCTCCCGCGAAATCCGGGTCAAACTCACCGACCGTAACTTCCTGATTTCCACCGGCATCACCCTGCTGCTGGTGGTGGCGCTCCTAGGTGTCCAGGCATTCTTCGCAAGCCAAGACTCGGCCCCCGAATACACCGTTGCGGTGACCTCAGCCCAGGGCGAAGCGCTGGTTGCCCAAGCCGAGTCCGCACTCGATGCGACCGAAGATGGGGCGACGGTCACGGCAGTGACGGTGGCCGATGCGGCAGCCGGTCGGGCCCAGCTGACCAGCGAGGATGCGGATGCCCTGTTGACCCAAGACGGTGATGCGTGGACGCTGAGTTCGGACGGAGGAACGCCGGGCGATCTCGAGGCCGCAGTCACCGACGCCGTCCGAGCTTCAGCCTTGGCGACCAATGCGGAGGCAGCTGGCACATCTCTGCCGGCGCTTATGGAAAACACGGAACTGACCAACGACGACGTATCCGGCGACGGCACGAAAGAAGGTGTGCTGATCGTCGCGGGTCTGGTCTTTGGGGTGTTGTTCTACATGGCCTCACTCGTCTTCGGCCTCAGCATCGCCAATAGCGTGGTGGAAGAGAAGCAGTCGCGGATCGTCGAGATCTTGGCCGCCGTCATACCCACCCGTGCGCTCCTGGCCGGGAAGGTGCTCGGCAACACGGTGCTGGCGTTTGGCCAGATGGCGATCTTTGTGGGGGTGAGTCTGATCGGATTGAGCTTCACCGAGTACGACAAGTATTTGCCGCTGATGCGCGAACCGCTGCTGTGGTATTTGCCGTTCTTCATCGCCGGGTTCATTGCGCTGGCAAGCATCTGGGCCGCAGCTGGGGCGTTGGCCTCCCGGGTGGAAGACCTGCAATCCACCACTATGCCGCTCACCCTGAGCCTCGTGGCGATCTTCGTGATCGCGCTCAACCTCGACGGTAAGGCCGAAGTCATCGGGTCTTACGTGCCGGTCATGTCGACGATCTTGATGCCGACCCGCTTGCTCGCAGGGGAAGCCGCGTGGTGGGAGCCGATGGTCGCGATGGCGCTGACGTTGGCTTTTTGCTACGTGAGCATTTCGTTCGGCAGCAAGCTGTATCGCCGAGCGTTGATGCAGACCCAGGGTCGGGTTTCGGTGTGGCAGGCGATGAGGCTGAGCGACTGATACCTCACCCTGTTTCGAACGGGCTGGGGTTGGCTGCTGAGGTCCACGTAGGGTGATGCCCGTGGACCTGACCACCAGCCCCATTCCTTTTGGCAGCCCCCTGATCGCCCTCGATATTGATGGCACGATCGTGCACCACGACGGCTATCTCTCCGATCGCGTGGCCAACGCCATCACGGCTCTCGCCGACTCGCAAGCCACCGTCATGATCGCCACCGGGCGTTCGGTGGTCAGCACGTTGCCGGTGCTCCGCGAGCTTGGGCTGATCCGCCGAGGCTTGTATGCCGTGTGCTCCAACGGGGCGGTCACCGTCGCCTTGGACCCCGACGCCGAAGAGGGATACCGGCTGCACCGCGTGGTGACCTTCGACCCGGGCCCCGCCGTGGCGTTGCTGAAGTCGATGCTGCCCGACGCGATCATCGCCGTCGAAGACATCGGTGTGGGCTTCAAGGTCAACAAGCTCTTTCCCGAGCCGGACCTCTACGAGCGCCAAGAGGTGGTGACCGAGGAAGAACTCGTCGCCCAGCCCGTTCCGCGCGTGACCTTCCGGGATCTGAGCAGCCAACCTGTCGATTTCGCCGCCTTCATCGACGACATCGGCCTGCACGGCGTCAACTACGCGGTGGGCTTCAGCTCGTGGCTCGACCTCTCACCCGAGGGCGTCTCGAAGGCCTCCGGGCTCGAAGCGGTGCGCCAGGAGTTGGGCATCGACATCGAGCACACCGTCGCCGTCGGCGATCAACGCAACGACATCGAAATGCTCGGCTGGGCCGCGCGCGGAGTGGCCATGGGCCAAGCGCCGCCAGAGGTCGTAGTCGTTGCCGATGAGGTCACCGCCAAGGTGGAGCACGACGGGCTGGCGTTGGTGCTCGAAGACGTCGCCTCGGCTCTACCCAAGGTGGCCTAATGCACCCTCCGCTGGTCATCACCTCCCCGGCCAACCCCCGACTCAAGGCGCTCGCGGCGCTTCGGCGTCGGCGTACCCGCGAGAGTGAGGGCGTCACCTTAGTCGAGGGGTACGAAGAGTTGCAGTTGGCCATGCGAGCCGGGGTGGAGGCCCGGTCATTGTTCTACTGCCCCGAGTTGATGGCCGATCCGTCGTCGCAGCGCTTGTTGATCGAGGAGATCTCCAGCGCGGGTGCCGAGATCTTCCAGGTGGGCCGTTCGGCGTTCGAACGGGCGGCCTATCGCGAGGGCCCCGACGGCTTCTTGGCGGTGGTCGGCTCGGTGACCAGGAGGTGTGCAGACCTTGACGTCCCGGGCGATGCGCTGATTCTCATCTGCGAGGGAGTCGAGAAGCCCGGCAACCTGGGCGCCATGCTGCGCACTGCGGATGCTGCCGGGGTCGACGCCGTGATCGCGGCTGATCCGGTGACCGACTGGGGCAACCCCAACGTGGTGCGCTCGTCCAAGGGCACGGTGTTTTCGGTGCCGGTGGCCAGCGATACCACGCAGGCGATGCTGGCCTGGCTGGCGGCCCGCGGCATACCGATCGTTGCCGCCACCCCGGACACGGCGACCATGCACACCGACATTTCGTATGCTGGCGCGCTGGCGATCGCGGTCGGCGCGGAGAAGCAGGGGCTGACCGTGGCGGTGCTGGAGGCGGCCGCGCACCGGGTTCGGATCCCGATGGTCGGCCAAGCCAACTCGTTGAACGTGTCGACCTCGGCCGCAGTAGTGGTCTACGAAGCGGTTCGACAGCGGCGGGCCGCTGCGATGGGCAGCCCCTTGCCAACCGGCGTCGCCCCAGACGGGGCGGTTATTAGCGCCCGGTGATCTGTGTCACGATGAGCCGCATGCGCATCGATCACGTCTGTTACGCAGCTGGCCCAGAGGGCATGAAGGCCACCGCTTTGCGGCTTGCTGACCTGCTCCAAGTGACGGCGTGCCAGGGCGGTGTCCATCCCCGATTCGGCACGCGCAACATGGTGTTGCCCCTTGCGGACGGACGATATTTGGAGGTTGTCGAGGTGCTCGATCACCCTGCATCCGACAAGGCCCCGTTCGGTCAGGCGGTGCGTGCCCGGTCCGCCCAAGGTGGCGGCTGGATGGCGTGGGTCGTGGCTGTCGATGACCTGAGCGACATCGAAGAGCGACTCGGGCGCGAAGCGGTGCCGGGCAATCGGCATACCCCCGAGGGCATCGAGCTCACCTGGCACCAGATCGGCATCAAATCGTTGATCGAGGACCCCCAGCTGCCGTTCTTCGTGCACTGGGACTCCATGGAGCACCACCCGTCCAAACTCGGTGGCGACGGGGCTAAGTTGGTCGGCCTCAACATCGCTGGTGACCCCGTGGTCATCCGTCAGTGGCTGGGCGTCCCGGACGTCGTGTCGTCCTGGGAGAGCGGCATCGATGTGGAGTTCGACCCCTCTGAGGCGCATGCCTTGGAGTCCGTCGTCTTCTCGACCGCCGGCGGCACCGTCACAATCTAGTCTTTCGTACCCACGAAAAGCGGGCACGCGCCGATGCGCATGCCCGCTTTTTGCGTCTGTCTCGCTAGCTGCCGAATCTGCGCAGGCGAAGACTGTTCAGGACCACGATGATGCTGGAGGCCGCCATAGCGCCGCCCGCAATCATCGGGTTGAGCAGCCCGAACGCCGCGAGCGGAATCGCTGCCGTGTTGTAGCCGAAGGCCCACGCCAAGTTCTGCTTGATGACCTTCAACGTCTCTCGCGACAGACCGATG
>JBBSVB010000013.1:0-16888 GCA_038233875.1 Actinomycetales bacterium
AGCCACCTACGAACCCCCGAGACGGGTCATGCTTTGCCTCATCAGCCACCAGTCCGGCCATCGTTTCTCCTCGGTACATCCGCACCGGCTGCGCAAACCGGGCGTATGCCGTGCCCGTCAGGTGGCGCATGTAGTTGCGGCCGACCTGGTCGGAGGAGTTCGCCAGACCGTTCGGGTGAGCATTCGAGGCGCTCATCAACAGCAGCCTCGGGGTCTCAATCGAGTTACCCGCCACGCAGACGACGCGAGCCGATTGACGGTGCATATTTCCGGCACCGTCCAGGTACTCGACCGCATCGACTGCGCCCGAATCGTTGTGCGTGATCTTGACCGCCTGACAGTTCGGGCGCAGATCGAGCAGCCCGGTCTCCAAAGCCCTCGGGATCTCGCGCACCAACGTCGACCACTTCGAGCCCTGCTTGTCGCCCTGGAAGTTGAAGCCGTCTTGAATGCTCGCCGGGCGACCGTCATACGGCTCGGCGTTGGTGGCGTAGGGCCCCGTCGCGTAGTGCCGGTAACCGACGCGCTCGGCCCCGTTGGCCAGCACCGTGTAGTTGTTATTGGCCGGTAGGGCGGGCCGCCCGTGGCGGTGCGTCGAGCCCATCGCCTGCTCGGCCCGGTCGTAGAAGGGCTCCATGTCGGCCAACGTGATCGGCCAATCGAGAAGGTTCGCGCCCTCGACGTCGCCGTAGGTGCTTGCCGCCTTGAATTCGTGCTCAAGGAAGCGCGGGGTCGCGCCGGCCCAGTGGGTCGTTGTGCCGCCGACTGCCTTAACGATCCAGGTAGGCAGGTTGGGAAAGTCCTGCGGGATGCGCCACCCGCCAGAGGTCGTCCGGATGTCGAGCCAGGCCATCTGGCCAAAGGCCTCCCACTCGTTGTTTACGTAGTCGTCGTGGGTGAGGTAGGGCCCGGCCTCCAACACCACGCACTTCACACCCTTGGCGGTGAGTTCGTGGGCCATGGTGCCCCCGCCAGCACCCGAGCCAACGATGACCACCACCGGGTCGTCGTGCTCGATGGCCGCGCCAAACGTGTCGGTCGACGTCTTGTCTGCGCTCATCAGCCTGTCCCCTCTTCGGTGGCGATTTCGATCCGGGACGAAGCGGCATACTCCTCGATGCGGGCGGCGGGCAACCAGTCCAAGTCGTCGAAGCCCCTATGCAGATAGCCGCCTTGGTCAAACGAGGACCCCTCGTAGCCGAGCGCTTCCCATACCTCCGCGTCGTCATACAGCGCGACCACGGCGGTGCTCCGGATGCGCACGAAGAACACGTCATCTCCGACGTTGCGCAACAACGCTTCGCACGTGTCGTCGTCCGCACTCACAAAGTCACCCTTTGCCGCAACGTCGAGGCCCCGTAAGCCGAGAAGCAGCATCCGGCGATCGCCCTCGTCAGCTTCCGAAGCCGTCAAGATCGCGTCTGCGGTGCGTTCGTAGGGGCCGTCCGGAAACGACGGGTGGGGATAGGCCGCTCGCAGGAGCCGAATCAGGAGTGGTTTTGCTCGGTCCGGATCGAGTTGGTGAACCTCCGCTGGCCCCCCGCCCGTGGACTTACCGCTCTCGACCTGAAGATCAACAGGGGTCTGCGGCGAACGAACGTCAGCAACTGGATCGGTCATGGGTCCTCCTGGTCGGCATCATTGCCTCGATGGGGAAGTGCGAAAAGTCGTTCCGCCGCTTTCACTATCCACCGCATACCCGGATCTGTCTACGGCACTTTGTCCGGACCGCATACACCTCCACAGGTGCGCCGAAAGGTCGCCGCGCATACGCTCTAAACATCTCATTCGTCTGCTGAAGGAGCCCCAATGATCCTGATCAACGTCAAATTCGACACCAAGCCGGAGTGGACCGATCGCTTCGTTGACCTGGTTGCCGACTTCACCGCCGGCACGCGCGCCGAACCGGGCAATCTGTGGTTCGAGTGGTCCCGCAGCATCGACAACCCGAATCAGTTCGTCCTCATCGAAGCGTTCACGGACGAGGGCGCTGAGCCGCACGTCAACAGCGATCACTTCAAGCAAGCTATGCAGGACATCCCACCGGCGCTGTCGTCCACCCCCAAGATCGTCAGCCACCAGGTCGACGGTGAGCGTTGGGGCGAGATGGGCGAGATGACGGTGGAGTAAAACCGCGGTATATCCTCACGTTATGTCGACATCGAACGTCGTCACTGGCTCCAGGGCCGGTCCCGACTGGGCAGACTTAGCCAGCCGAATCGGGCACAGCATTGGCCCGGACGCGGTGAGCCGCCGGGCCCTGGACCGGCACGCGATGTCGCACGACGCCTCTAGTTATCTCCTCATTCCTGAAGTGATCGTGAGACCGACGTCGGCCGATCAGGTGGCGGCGGTGATGAGGGCCTGCGCGTTGTCGAGCGCACCCATCGTCTTCCGTTCTGGTGGCACCAGCCTGTCGGGGCAAGCCATCAGCGACGCCGTCATGGTGGACACGCGGCGACACTTTCAAGGTGTCGAGGTGCTCGATGCAGGCAAACGCGTCCGGGTGCTACCCGGCTCGACCGTCCGCCAGGTCAACGCACGGCTTGCCGCTCACGGGCGAAAATTGGGGCCCGATCCGGCGAGCGAGAGCGCCTGCACCCTCGGCGGAGTGATCGCCAACAACTCCAGTGGTATGCAGTGCGGCACCCGATTCAACACCTACTCGACGCTGGATTCGATGGTGGTCATCTTGCCCACCGGCACTCGGGTCGACACCAGCGATCCGGGCGCGTCGGCATACCTGCGAGCCGTTGAGCCTGAGCTGTGGGAGGGCCTGACTCGACTGCACCGCCGAGTCAACGACGACGCGACGTCGGTGGCGACCATCGAACGGCTGTTCTCGATGAAGAACACCATGGGCTACGGCATCAACTCGTTTGTGGACTACAGCGACCCGATCGACCTCCTTGCCCATCTGATGGTCGGCAGCGAAGGCACGCTCGGCTTCGTGGCCGAAGCGATTTTCACCACGTTGCCCATCGCTCCGCACGTGACGACCGGACTTCTTATCTTCGACGACATTGCTACCGCCACGGCCATCGTGCCTGACCTGGTGGCGACCGGCACCGCCACCGCCGAATTGCTCGACGCCGCCTCGTTGCGCGTCTCGGCGATCGATCCCTCGTGCCCCGCCCAGATCGCGGATCTGCAGGTCCGAGACCACGCCGCCATCTTGATTGAGTACCAAGCAATGGCGGCCGAAGAGTTGCGCGAACTGACCGAGACCGCATTGCCGCGGCTCAGGTCGCTGCCGGTGCAGCCGTTCGAACTGACCGAAACGTCGAGCGAGCGGGCCGAGTTGTGGCGGGTGCGCAAGGGGCTGTACAGCGCGGTGGCCGGGGCACGACCGCGTGGAACCAACGCGCTACTCGAAGACGTCTCGGTGCCGGTGGATCTACTGGGCCAGACCTGTGTCTCGTTGACCGAGCTGTTTACTGAGCACGAATACGACGGCTCCGTAATGTTCGGGCACGCCAAAGACGGCAACGTGCACTTCTTGCTCAACGAGCGCTTCGAGGATGAGACGTCGTTGCGGCGCTACGCGGCGTTCACCGAAGACATGGTCGACCTCGTGCTGGGCAACGGCGGCTCACTCAAGGCCGAGCACGGGACGGGGCGGATCATGGCCCCGTTTGTGCGCAGGCAATACGGCGACGAGCTGTATGCGGTCATGCACGAGATCAAGAACCTGATTGACCCCCACGGATTGCTCAACCCAGGCACGGTTCTCTCCGATGACCCGACGTCATACATGCGCGATCTCAAACCGAACTACGAGGTGGAGTCCGAGGTCGACCGGTGCGTCGAGTGTGGCTACTGCGAGCCCGTCTGCCCTTCCCGCGACCTGACGCTCACGCCGCGCCAACGGATCGTGTTGCGCCGCGAGATGCAAGCGGCACGGTCCCGCGGGGACGAGTCACTGGCCCAGGAATTGGAGCGTGACTACACGTACGCCGGGGAGCAGACGTGTGCCGTCGACGGGATGTGTCTGACGGCCTGCCCGGTGCTGATCAACACTGGCGACCTCGTGCGCAGGCTGCGCAGCGAGTCGGTGAGCGGCCCGGCTGAGGCGGTCTGGACCGCAGCCGCGCACGGCTGGGGCGTCACGGCGAGGGCTGGCGGTCTGGGCTTAAGCATCGCGAAGATCTTGCCCAGCGGTGTGTCGGTGGCGGCTACGTCACTCGCCCGGCGGCTGGTCGGACCGGCAGCGGTGCCCTTGTATGACGATGCGTTGCCACGGGGTGGACGGCCCCGCCCCACGTTGCTGTCCGATGACGCGCAGGCCGTGCTGTTCGGTGCCTGCATCGGGTCGATGTTCGGCGCCGAGGATGGCGGTGGCGGGGCCGGTGGTGCGCTAGTGGAGCTGTGCGATCGAGCGGGAGTGCCGTTGCGCACCCCACCCGGGCTAGGGGGCTTGTGCTGTGGCACGCCGTGGAAGTCCAAAGGCTTCACGCAGGGGTATGACGTGATGGCGGCCAAGGTTGTTCCGGCACTTCGGGAGGCTACCGACGGCGGACGACTACCCGTGGTGACCGAAGCCTCGTCCTGCGTGGAGGGCCTCGTGGAGTTGCTGCACGACCGGGCACCGGAAATCACCGTCGTGGACGCCGTCACCTTCATCGCCAAGAAGGTTTTGCCTTCACTGTCGGTGCGTGGGCTGGACTCGGTCGTGGTGCACCCGACCTGCTCGATGGAGCGGGTCGGCGGCACACCGGCGCTTCTGGAGGTAGCTCACGCGCTGGCCAACGAGGTCATCGTGCCGCTGGACTGGGGCTGCTGTGCTTTTGCCGGTGACCGGGGGCTCCTTCACCCCGAACTGACCGCCTCGGCCACGCGCCGCGAAGCCGAGGAGATCCGCGGAACCCAGGGGTCGGCATACGTCTCGAGCAACCGGACCTGTGAGATCGGGATGACCCGAGCCACCGGCCGGACCTACCGACACGTGCTGGAGGTACTCGCCGAAGCCACCCGCTGACGGCCACCTTCAGCACTAGGCGCACGGCCATCCCTCATGGCCAACGCCGGCATCGCTCAGATCGAAGAGATTCTCGACGTCACCCCCGAGATGTTGGCCACCATGATTGACGTCAACATCAAGGGTGTTTCCTACACCCCCGTGCTGGCCTCCTATTCCATGACGAAATGGGCAGTGCGCGGGCTGACTCAAGCCGCCGCGATGGAATTCGCCAAGCACAAGATCACGGTGAACGCCTACGGCCCGGGCATCGTAGGAACGAACATGTGGGACCTCATCGATG
This sequence comes from Actinomycetales bacterium, assembly GCA_038233875.1. Lineage (GTDB taxonomy): Bacteria > Actinomycetota > Actinomycetes > Actinomycetales > Dermatophilaceae > Ornithinicoccus. The sequence goes on from JBBSVB010000013.1 coordinate 5,262, forward strand.
AGAAGTTGACCGAACGTGACGGCAAGCCGCGAGGGCAAGCGCTCCAAGAGGGAGTTGACGGCATATTGTTGGGCCGAGTCTCAGTGCCCGAGGACGTCGCGTCCTTGGTCTCCTATCTTTCCGGTCCGGACTCCGACTAGATGACCGGTCAGACCATCCTCATCGACGGAGGCATCAACTTCACGTAGACGTCGGCCGGTGACGCCTACCGTTGGCACCGTTCGGCACTGTTGACTCGACCTGGCTCTGGGCCTAACGTGAGGCCTGCCGTCGGCGCAGAGTCGGCGGTGGTTTGTTCCAGCGAAGTCCGGTGAAATCCCGGTACTGTCCCGCAACGGTAGAGCTCGTCCAACGAGTGAGTCCGGTCGCCTGGCTCAAGTCAACGATGTGCGCTTTCGACGGAGGAGCGCTCTCGCCAGCCGGTCCGGGCACGCAGATGCCTGGCCACACTCCGTCACCGATGGAGGATCATGACCGGCCGGCTCCACACCACACACGTTTCTACCCCCACTTCTCTTCATCCTGCCCAGGCAGACTTCTTTGTCGCGCGACTCAGCGAAGAGCTCGACGCCGCGCTGCTGCGACCGTTCAACAAGCGTGCTTTGCGGATGCTGGCGGACCTGCGAGAAGCGATCACGTCCCATCAGGAGCCGGATCAGATGTCGATCGACATTCTGACCGTTGCTTATGCAGGTCATCCTGAGTTTCGGACCGACTGGCATCAGCGACGCTGCTCATGAGCAAAAACTCCGCCAAGGGTTCTGCGGATCGTGGCACCGTGTCACCTGACGTCAGCATCATGGTGTGCCAAGACTGCTGCTGCGGCACCAGTCGAAAGCATCCGAACGTCGACCACAGGGCGCAGCGCAAGCAACTGCTGGCCCTGGAGTCCGAGACGGTCCGAGTGCAGGTCGTCGACTGCTTAGACCTCTGCCAACAGAGCAACGTCGTGCTCGTCCGCGACTATTCGCTACCTCGGCGCGACCGTGACACGTGGCTCGCCCGGATGCACCGCTCCGCTGAGATCGAGGCGGTTGGAGAATGGGTGAATGAGCGAGCTGGCGGTATGCCGATCGAGCTCCTCCGTCATGTGTTCACACCTGACCGCAAGCACCGGGCCCCCTGAGCTCCCGGCATGATCGTCGCCTGAGCCCCTGCGCCTCACGACATACGGTTTGCACGCTCTAGCGCACTGTCGAGTCTCAGGACACTAGGAGGGCCGAACTTGGTCTAGAGAGAGGTAGCTGACGCCGGTCAAGTCTTGCGAGATATCCCAGAATTTCGCCGCTGTTGCTGCGTCATACGAGGCGTCGTTGCTGGCCACGACCACGGGTGCGCCGCGCGACTGACCGAAGTTGCTGGGCCCAAAGAACTGACCGCCCCACGCGTTGGGATCGGTCGCAGCCCGCAACGTGGGCAACGCGCCCGCGTCCGGCGGCTGCGTGATCAACTCGAAAACCGGCCGCACGAACGGGCGCCACCGCTCCTTGATCAGGTGCTCGCCAAGCCCGGTCGACGACACCCCTGGGTGGGCGGCGATCGACATCGCATCGACATCGTGGGTCGCAAACCGGCGCTGCAATTCGTAGGCAAACAACAGGTTTGCGAGCTTCGAGTTTCCGTAGGCCTTCGTCGTCGAATATTTCGATGCGACCTCGTGCACAGAGCCCGCGTTGTCGACCGTGATCTTGCCGCCGGTGTGCGCGAGGCTACTGACACTCACCACGCGGGCACCCGGGGTCTTGCGGATCAGATCCATCAGGTGCCCGGTCAGCGCGAAGTGGCCGAAGTGATTCGTGCCGATCTGCAGTTCGAAACCGTCCTGGGTCGTGCCCTCGGGCACCATCATGATCCCGGCGTTGTTGATCAACAGACCAAGGCGGGTATGCCGAACGTTGACCTGGTTGGCGAACTCCGCCACGGACGAAAGGTCGGCCAGGTCGAGGCGCAGCACTTCGGCCGAACCGCGCTGAGCACCGAGCGAATCGACGGCACCTTGGCCCCGCTCCACGTTGCGGCTGCTGACCACGACGTGGGCTCCACGTGCCATGAGTTGGTGCACAGTGCTCAGACCCAATCCGGCGTTGCCACCGGTCACCAGGGCCACCGTCCCGGTGAGGTCGGGCATGTCCGACACGCTCCAGGCAGCGGCCATCAGGAAGCTTGCTCCATCGTCGGGTAGTCGGTGTAGCCCTCAGCGCCACCGCCGTAGAACGTGTCGCCGTTCGGCTCGTTGAGGTCGTGGCCACCCTGCCACCGCGCAGCCAGGTCGGGGTTGGCCAAGAACGGACGACCGACGACCACAGCGTCTGCGAGGTCGTCGCCGAGCACCTTCTCCACACCGTCAAGGCTGGTGACGTCGCTGAATCCGTCGTTCAGCAAGACAGGGCCGCCGAAGCGCTCACCCAGGCTGGCCGCGATGTCGGTGCCGTTAGCCGCGAGGATGCTCAAGTAGGCGAGCTTCAGCGGCGCGATCCCGTTGACGAGGGCCGCGTAGGTCGACGCCACGTCGGCAGCGTCGTCTTCGACGATCCCGTTGAACTGATGCGCCGGGGAGATGCGCACCCCAACGCGGTCGGCACCGATGGCCTCGGCCACTGCGGTGACCACCTCAACCACGAAGCGCGCACGGTTTTGCGGCGATCCGCCGTATTCGTCGTCACGCTGGTTGCTGGACGGGTCCAAGAACTGGTGGAGTAGGTAGCCGTTAGCGGAGTGAACTTCAACGCCGTCCAATCCCGCTGCGATGGCATTGCGGGCGGCGGTCACAAACTCGTCCACGAGGCCCGGCAGGTCGCCGGTGTCCAGCGCCCGAGGGGTGACGTGCGGCTTCGGGCCTTCGGCGGTGACCATGTCACCGGGAGCGGTGATGGCGCTGGGGGCGACGGTCTCAAGTCCGTCCTTGTTGTCGGAGTGGGCGATACGGCCCGCGTGCATGAGCTGCGCGACGACATAGCCCCCCTTGGCGTGCACGGCGTCGGCGACGAGTTTCCAGCCGGCGATCTGCTCATCGGTGTAGAGGCCGGGCACGTTGAGGTAGCCCTGGCCGACGGCGCTGGGGGCCGTGCCTTCGGTGATGATGAGGCCGGCGCTCGCGCGCTGGCCGTAGTACGTCGCGTTGAGCTCGGTCGGCGCGTTGCCGGCACCGGCCCGGTTGCGGGTCAACGGCGCCATCACGAAGCGCTGCGGGAGATCCCACTGGCCGATACGGACTGATTCAAATGCGCGTGCCACAACTAGAGGCCTTCCACGAAGAGATGGTGCGAACTCCCGTCTCAACGCGCGGGACGTGTCAACGATTCCGTGGGGCTAACCAGGTGCGCGTATCCGTAGGCCAGGCTGGTCGCGACACTGAGCCAGACGGCATACGGGATACGGAGTATGCCGACCCACCACTGCTCGTTGAAGGCGACCACCACCAAACCCCAGGTCGGCAACGCTGCAAAGGTCAGCGAGATCGCCGCAAGCAGCAGTCGATGCGGCACGTAAAACAGGTAGGCCCAGGTGAGCGCAAAGACCACCGAGACGGCCAGGATCAGGCCAAACGTGACGGCGGTCGAGGCCCTTTGGTAGGCCAGGACGCAGCTCGCAATGGCGAGCGCCACGAAGTTCAGCGGCCAGATGATGCCAAAGACGATGTCCGGTGGTTGCCACGCGGGCTTAGGGAGGGCGGCATACCAACCGGGGTTGCGCATTGTCCACCGCACCGAAAAGTAGCCGTAGGCGACGATGACCGCACACAGGGCCGCAGCAAGGGCGAGATGATCCATCAGATGAGTGTGACAAGAGGCATTCGAGCGCCTCTCGAGTTAAATATCGGTGACTCTAGTTTTCGGACGATACGTCTTTAGTTTCCACAATCGCCGCATCTTTGAGCTCATCCGATGGCGCATACAACCGGGTGAGGTCGTCGGTCATCGCAAGGAAGTCGGCCCACCCTTTGGGCTTGGACGTGCTGAACGACTGCACTGCGGCGACCGCAGCCGCTTCCCATTCCTCATCCTTAGCCGAGAGGCCGCCCTGCTGGTCATCGCTCACGTCAACCTCACTTCTTCCCAAGCGCCGCTGATCTGCGCATCGCCTCGGGTGAGATCCTCCGCCGCGCTGACGCACTCTGCCCAACCCTGCGGGTCAGACTCTCGGTAGGCAGTCACGGCCGAGGTGACCGTCGCTTGCCAGCCTGCATCCACTGACGGACCAATTTTGTGGTTGGTCGGCAGCATCCCTTGAGTTTATGAAGCCCCGCCCCAAATGTAAACGGCCTTAGCCACGTCCGTGGAAGGGCATGCCTGTCGCGATCATTGTCATCGACGGGACCGACACGTCCAAGGGCAAATCTGCGATCGAGGCCACCATCGCCCCGACGTGAGCCACATCAAAGGTCGGCTCGGGTCGTCGCGTGCCGTCAGCCTGCAGCGCATCGCTCATCATCTCGGTGAACTCGGTCGCGGTGTTGCCGATGTCGATCTGACCCACAACGACCCGGTGCACCCGACCGTCGAGAGCCATCGACTTCGTGAGTCCCGTGATGGCGTGCTTGGTCGCGGTATATGCCGCAGCACCAGGGCGCGGGACCTGCGCCGAGATCGACCCGTTGTTGATGATCCGACCACCTTGCGGGTCTTGGTCACGCATGATCGCGAACGCCCGCTGGGCACACAAAAACGCTCCGGTCAGGTTCACGTCCACCGTCGCCCGCCACTCGTCGACCTCGACCGAGTCAGGCGAGCCCGTTGGGCCGAAGATCCCCGCGTTGTTAAACAACACGTCGACCCGGCCCCACGTCGCCACAACCGCGTCGAAAGCGGAAGCCACCTGCGCTTCGTCGCTCACGTCGGCGGGCACCACCAACGACGAACCGCTCGCAGCGGTGGCGCTCACGTCAGCAGCCGTCGCCTCCAGACTCGCGGCTGTGCGGCCAAGCAAAGCGACGGCATACCCCCGGGCCATCAGGGCGTGGGCAACCGCACGGCCAATGCCGCTGCCTGCACCCGTCACGATGGCAACGCGAGTAGGGCTATCGCTCATGGTGTCCTTTGTTCGCTTGGTTCAGTTGCGCCGCTGCAGTCGCAGATCTGGACTGTCGATCGGTTGCGCCCCTGCCCATCGCGCGACCTCTGAGATGAAGTTGTGCGCCAAAATTGGCGACTAGACCGTCCGCGTGAGCAACGTGCCGTGTGGGTCGCCATCGACATCGACCTGCTGGCCGCGCACCCACGTCCCGTGCACGACACCGTGCAATTCCTTGCCCTCGTATGCCGTAATCCGGTTTTTGTGCAGCAAGGTCGCCGCCTCCACAACGAAGGTTTCGTCGGGGGCGAAGGCGATCAGGTCGGCGTCAGCACCGACGACGATCGAGCCCTTGGCCGCGAGATCCACGTGGGCCGCGGTGGCTGCCGACATCCAGTGCGACACCTGAGCCAGGCTGAAGCCACGCTCGCGAGCGCCAGTCCAGATCGCCGCCAGGCTCAACTGCACCGAGGCGACGCCACCCCAGGCCACCCCGAAGTCGCCGGTGTCGAGGTGCTTTAGGTCGATCGTGGAGGGCGAGTGGTCGGAGACGATCATGTCGATGGTGCCATCGGCCAAGCCCTCCCACAGCTCGTCTTGGTTAACGCCTTCGCGGATCGGCGGGCAGCACTTGAACTGGGTGGCGCCGTCGGGGATGTCCTCGGCACGCAGCGTCAGGTAGTGCGGGCAGGTCTCGGCCGTGATGGCCACACCGTCGTCCTTGGCCAGGCGAATCTGCGGCAGCGCCTCGGCGCTCGAGACGTGCAGAATGTGCACCCGGCAACCCGTCTGGCGCGCACCGTCGATCACCTGGGCAATGGCTTTGTTCTCGGCGTCACGTGGCCGCGAAGCGAGGAAGTCGGTGTAGTGCGCGCTCGGGAACTGCGACTGCGGGGATGACTCGATGACGTGCGCGTCCTCGGCGTGCACGATCAACAGGCCACCGAAGGATGCGATTTCGCGCATCGCGTCGAGCAACTCTTCGGCGCTGACCGCAGGGAACTCGTCGACCCCGGAGTGCAGCGTGAAGCACTTGAACCCGAAGACCCCGGCGTCGTGCATCGGGGCCAGTTGATCCACGTTGCCGGGCACGGCCCCACCCCAGAAGCCGACGTCGATCCACGCCTGCGATTCGGCAGTCTCGCGTTTGATCGCGAGCGCCTCGGTCGTGGTGGTCGGCGGGATGCTGTTCAACGGCATGTCGACGAACGTGGTCACCCCACCTGCAGCGGCGGCACGGGTGGCGCTGGTGAAGCCTTCCCATTCCGTGCGGCCCGGGTCATTCACGTGCACGTGCGCGTCGACGACGCCGGGCATCAAGACCACGTCGTCGCCCAACTCCATGACACGATCGCCCGCACCGGCGTCATCCGGCACAGCTGCGTCGTACGGATGGAGAGCACTGATCTTGCCGTCGCGGACCACGACTGCCATCGCTGCCTCACCCTGATCGATCAGGACGCGCTGCGCCCTAAACACCACGTTGTGCTCCGTCATGATCTGCTCCTTCGGGTAGCCGGTGCCATACTGCGGTTGACTCCATGGTCATGGTAGTGGTTTCCTGTATGTGGAAACAAATATCCACCAAATGGAACTCTGACGTCAGTGTTCACCTCGCCCAGCACAGGAGCTGAAATGGCAGCGCAATCCCCCGACTCGTCGGCACCGTGGTACTACGCACCGCACGGGGGGCACCCTGCGCAAACGGAACTGACCACCAACCGAGCCGTCTTTACTGAGTCGTATGCCGTGCTCCCGCGCGGCACGATGCGAGACATCGTCATCAGTTACCTTCCCGCGTGGGTCAACACCCGCCTATGGGTCATCGCCCGTCCGCTATCGGGCTTCGCTGAAACTTTCTCGCACTACATCGTCGAGGTCTCGCCCGAGGGCGGCAGCGACACCCCCGAGGTCGACCCCGGCGCCGAGCACGTCCTGTTCCTCGCCGAAGGCACCCTAGAGCTCACGCTCGACGGTGCCAAGCACACTCTGACCCCCGGCGGTTACGTCTTCCTCCCGCCCGCCTCGGATTGGGCCCTACACAACCAATCCGACGCAACAGCCACTTTTCATTGGGTGCGCAAAAAGTACCAGAAAGTCGACGGCGTCGACTTCCCCGAAGCGTTCGTCACCAACGAGAACGAGCTCGAAGGCGGTGCCATGCCCGGCACCGAAGGTCGCTGGATCACCCAGCGCTTCACCGAGCAGAGCGACATGCGCCACGACATGCACGTCAACATCGTCTCGTTCGAGCCTGGTGCCACGATTCCGTTCCCCGAGACCCACGTCATGGAGCACGGCATCTACGTGCTCGAAGGCAAGGCCATGTATTTGCTGAACGCAGACTGGGTCGAGGTGCAAGAGGGCGACTTCATGTGGCTGCGCGCGTTCTGCCCGCAGGCCTGCTACGCCGGTGGTCCTGGTCGCTTCCGCTACCTGCTCTACAAGGACGTCAACCGGCACGCCACGCTCAGCCGTCAATTCGTCTAAGGCGAGCGCCCGGCATACTCAGCACACCTGTATCTCTTAGTCCATCACGAGCTTGGAGCATCGATGACCGTTGGCCAGCACAACCCTCCCCCAGACCCGCAGATCGATCGCGAGGAGTTAGGCGAGTGGGCCGACTCTTTCGATCAATTGGTCCGAGAACGCGGGACGGTCGGTGCCTCCAGTGTGCTGAGGATGCTGGGCGAACGGGCCCATATGGCCGGCATCAGTGGCGCGGAGCCGGTCACGACCGACTACGTCAACACGATCCCCGTCAACGAAGAAGCTCCGTTCCCGGGCGACGAAGACATCGAGCGCAGTTATCGGCGGCTGCTTCGCTGGAATGCGGCCGTCATGGTGCACCGCGCGCAGCACCCCGACATCGGCGTGGGCGGGCACATCTCGACGTATGCCGGAGCGGCCACCCTTTACGAAGTCGGCCTGAACCACTTCTTCCGCGGCCCGGATCACGCCGGCGGCGGTGATCAGGTCTTCTTCCAAGGCCACGCTTCTCCCGGTATGTACGCCCGCGGCTACCTCGAGGGCCGGTTGAGCGAGGCCGACCTGAACGGCTTCCGTCAGGAGCGCTCGAAGGCTCCGCACGCGCTGCCGTCCTATCCGCACCCCCGGATGATGCCGGACTTCTGGCAGTTCCCGACGGTGTCGATGGGTATCGGCCCGATGAACGCGATCTATCAGGCGCAGTTCAACCGTTATCTCCAAGGTCGCGGCATCAAGGACACCTCTGATCAGCGGGTATGGGCGTTCCTGGGTGACGGGGAAATGGACGAGCCGGAGTCGCGCGGCCTGCTGCAGCTCGCTGCGAACGACGGTTTGGACAACCTGAACTTCGTCATCAACTGCAATCTGCAGCGCCTCGACGGTCCGGTGCGAGGCAACGGCAAGATCGTCCAGGAGCTCGAAGGATTCTTCCGCGGCGCCGGGTGGAACGTCATCAAGGTGCTGTGGGGCCGCGAGTGGGACGCCCTGCTGGAAGCCGACCACACCCGCGACCTTGTGCGCGTGATGAACACCACCCTCGACGGTGACTACCAGACCTACAAGGGCGAGTCCGGCGGCTACATCCGCGACAACTTCTTCGGTCGCACGCCCGAGACTAAGGCGCTGGTCGAGTCGCTGACGGACGATGAGATCTGGGGCTTGAAGCGCGGCGGGCACGACTACCGCAAGATGTATGCGGCGTATCACGCGGCCTCGATCGGCAACACGACCGGTCAGCCGACCGTCATCCTGGCCAAGACCGTCAAGGGCTACGGCTTGGGCGCGAACTTCGAGGCTCGCAACGCGACGCACCAAATGAAGAAGCTCACCGCTTCGGACCTGAAGAGCTTCCGCGACCTGCTGCATATCCCGGTGACAGACAAGCAGATCGACGACGACCTCTACCGGGTGCCGTACTACAAGCCAGCCGACGATTCTCCCGAGATCCAGTACCTGATGGACCGCAGGCGTGAGTTGGGCGGCTTCGTGCCCTCACGTCGCAACTCACCCAAGCCGCTGCCGATCCCGACCGCGGACACCTACAAGACCACCCTTAAGGGATCCGGCAAGCAGCAGGCCGCCACCACGATGGCCTTCGTGCGTGTACTGCGCGATCTGATGCGCGTGAAGGGGCTCGGCGAGCGCATCGTGCCGATCATCCCCGACGAAGCCCGCACCTTCGGGATGGACAGCTTCTTCCCGACGGCCAAGATCTACAACCCGCAGGGCCAGAACTACGAGCCCGTTGACCGCGCGCTCTTCTTGCCTTACAAGGAGTCCACGAAGGGCCAGATCCTGCATACCGGGATCAACGAGGCAGGGTCGTTTGCCGCCTTCACTGCGGCCGGAACGTCCTACGCCACGCACGGCGAGCCGATGATCCCGGTCTACGTCTTCTACTCGATGTTCGGGTTCCAGCGCACCGGCGACGCGATGTGGGCCGCCATGGACCAGATGACCCGCGGGTTCATCATCGGCGCTACGGCCGGTCGCACTACCTTGACCGGTGAGGGCCTGCAGCACGCTGACGGCCACTCGCCGGTCCTCGCAGCGACTAACCCCGGTGTGGTGACCTACGACCCGGCGTTCGGCTACGAGATCGCGCATATCGTCTCGGCCGGCCTGGAGCAGATGTACGGCGGGGAGAGCGACAACCCGAACGTCATGTACTACATCACCGTCTACAACGAGCCGATGCAGCAGCCTGCGCAGGCCGAGGACGTCGACATCGACGGCATCGTGCACGGTCTGCACCGGATCTCGACCTCGTCCGCTTCCGGCCCGAAGTGCCAGTTGATGGGCTCGGGAGTCTCGGTGCCGTGGGCCATCGAAGCGGCTCGTCTGCTCGAAGCCGACTGGGGTGTGGCGGCCGACGTGTGGTCTGCGACCTCTTGGACGCAGTTGCGCCGTGACGGTCTGGCTGCTGAGGAGCACAACTTCTTGCACCCGGACGAGCCTGCCCGGACGGCATACGTCACCGAGAAGATGAAGGACGCGGAGGGTCCGATCGTGGCCTCGACGGACTTCGCCTCCGAGGTGCCCGACCAGATCCGTCAGTTCCTGCCCAACGAGTTCGCCACGCTGGGCGCCGACGGCCACGGCTTCTCGGACACCCGTCAGGCCGCTCGTCGTTGGTTCCACATCGACGTGCACTCGATGGTCGTGCGTGCGTTGCAGATGCTGGCCGACGAGGGCTCGATTGACGCGTCGAAGGCTGGCGAGGCCGCCGACCGCTACAGGCTGCTCGACGTCAGCGCCGGCACTACCGGCAACGCGGGCGGCGAAGGCTAGACCCTACATACGAAGGCACCCGGTCAGCCTCGTCAGCCGACCGGGTGCTTTTGTATGTTCAGGCTCCCCCTGAGGTCAGGCTACGGAGTCCAGGCGGAGCAGAGCGATGTCGTGTAGTTGAGCGACGGTCTCGCCGCGCTCGGCGAGGGCATCGTTGGCCAGGCGTCGGTTGAGCTCGTCGCGGATCTCGGTAGCCGAGCGACCGGCGGCCCGGATCAAGAAGACACGGTCGAACTTGGCCTCGTAGGCGTGGTTGCCGGCCAGGATTTCGCTCAGCACCTCGGTATCGGCGGGGTCGACAGCGCCCTGCTCTTTGCGGCTCAGCTCGGCGTCATGGTCGGGGCTGCTGGCCTGCTCGCCGATGCGCGGGTGGCCAGCGAGGGCGGAGTCGAGCTCATCATCCTCGAGGTACTTCGCGGCCGGGCCAGCGACGGCGGTCAACGCGGCCTCGTCTGCATACGGGCGGCTGGCCACGACGGCATCGACCCAGCGAGGCACGTTGAGGCACTTCTGCAGGTTGGTGCGGGCCTCATCTTCGGGCAGCGCGTTGAAAGCTTCGACATTCATGACGATCACGTCCTGGACTCCTTAGGGGAGGCCAAACTGTCGGAGAAGCCTGGCGTCGTGGCACTGGCGGCATTGAGACGGTCACTCTGTTCGGCGTTCAGATGCACCTCAGCGGCAGCAAGGTTGGCCTCCAATTGCTTCACGCTGCTGGCACCGATCAGCGTGGTGTCGACGCCGCGGTGCCGGGCGACCCAGGCCAGAGCCGTCTGCGCAGGCGTAGCGTCCAGCTCGCCAGCAACCTGCTTCAGCACGTCGAGGATGTCGTAGTTTCGCTCGGTGAATTTGGAGTCGCCTAACGGGTTTGCCCCGCTGAGACGCTCTGCCGATGGCTGCTCGCCTCGGCTGTATTTGCCGGTCAGGAAGCCTCCCGCCAGGGGGCTCCACGGCACAATCCCCATGCCACCGTCGAGGGCCGCAGGGACGTGTTCGCGCTCCACGTCGCGGGCCACCAGCGAGTATTCGACCTGCATACCAATCGGCCCAGGCACACCGCGTTCGGTAGCGATCGCTGCAGCCTTCGCGGCCATCCACGCGGGCATGTCAGAGAAGCCGTAGTAGCGGATCTTTCCCGCCCGGACCAGGTCGCCGAGCACCTGGACGATCTCGTGCACCGGCGTCACGTTGTCCCAGATGTGCATCCAGTAGAGGTCGATATAGCCGGTGCCCAACCGCTTCAGCGAGGCATTGAGCGCCTGATGGATGTGTTTCGCGCCCACGCCACCAGCATGGACGTTACCGCCTGGTGATGTGCCTGACCCAAGGTATGGCGG
>JBBSVB010000014.1:0-16185 GCA_038233875.1 Actinomycetales bacterium
CCCACGCACCGGACCACCGACGGCATCGCGTTGGCTTCTATGCTGGCGTGCTCGAGCGACACCGACCTGCTGCTTGTGGCGGTCGTGCCGGCACCGTGGCAAGGCAAGAATGCCCACCTCGACGCCGGCTACCGCCAAGACCTTCGTCTGCGGGCCGAGCAGTCTCTGGCGGAGGTCGGCCAGGCCGTCCCGGACGACGTGACCTTCACCACCCAGGTTCGGGAATCCCTCTCGATCTCCGAGGGCCTCTCCGAGGCGGCCACCAAGTCCAACGCCCCGATGTTGGTGCTCGGCTCGTCCACCATGGGGTTGCTGGGCCGGGTCGCGTTGGGCAGCGTCACCGAACGCTTGCTGCACAGCTCCCCGGTCGCGGTCGCGGTATCCCCCCGAGGGTTCAGTGCCGCTGCGGACCAGCGAGTCAGCCGAGTGAGCATCGCGTATGCCGTGGGTCCAGACGAGTCGTCGCTGATCGCCACTGCGGCCCAGGTCGGCGGTGAGATCGGGGCAGGGGTGCGACTGGTGTCGTTCGCTGCACGACCGGCCGCCCCGGTCACCAGCGGCGTGGGATTGCGGGCCGAAGATGATGTGCTCGACCAGTGGGCGCTCGACGTCACCGCCACCACCGACGAACTCAACCGTCAGGTATCGGCTGCTGCGGGTGATTGTGCAGTCGAACCTGCCGTGATTGGCCGCGGTGAGTCGTGGAGCCGTGCTCTCGAAGCTATCGACTGGAGCCCCGGCGAGGTCTTAGTCATCGGTTCGAGTCGCACTGCCCACGCCGCCGGAGTGTTCCTCGGTGGCACGGCCTCCAAGATCGCCCGCCATAGCCCGGTTCCCGTGATCGTCCTGCCCCGCCCGTCCGCCTGAAGGAAGCCGTCATGAGCTCAGCGCCGTCCGAATCTCCATCGCGATCTGCCTTTGTCCGCCGCCCTAGCCCCACGTTGGCCAACGGCTTAGTGACCCACGTTGAACGCAGCACCAACGTCGACCCCGTCGTGGCATACGAGCAGTGGTCGGGATACGTCAACGCCCTCACGGACTCCGGTTACGAGATTCACGAAGTCGAACCCGCACCAGACTGCCCCGACGGTGTGTTCATCGAGGACGCCATGGTGATAGCCGGTGACCTCATGGTGGTCACCGCCCCGGGTGCGGCGGCTCGTGTGCCCGAGACCCCTGGCGCCAGAGCTGCTGCGGTGGCCCAGGGAGTCCGTGTGGTCGACCTGGCCGATGTGCCCGATGACCTCGGCATCGCGGTCAGCGACATTGCTCTCGACGGTGGTGACGTGCTCAAGGTTGGGGACACTGCATACGTCGGGATTGGCGGTCGCACGACTGAGGCCGGCGCCGACGCTTTTGCGCACCATCTGGCCAGCGTCGGTATGCTGGTCGTGCCGGTGCACCTGACCAAGACGCTGCACCTGAAAAGCCAGGTCACGGCCCTGCCCGACGGCACCATCGTGAGCTACGAGCCGCTAGTGGACGACCCTGAGTTCTGGCCGTCGTTCCTCTCGGTGCCTGAGCCCGAGGGTGCGCACGTGGTGGCCCTCGACGAGCAGACGGTGCTGATGTCCGGCGCCGCCCCGCAGTCCGCCGACCTCTACCGCGAGCGCGGGCTCACCGTCGTAGCGCTGCCGATCAGCGAGTTCATCAAACTCGAAGGCTGCGTGACCTGCCTGTCCGTGCGCCTGCACCCCTTCGACTAGCCCGCCGACCAGAAAGGAGGAGCGACACATCTGCAGGCCGATCCGCATACCGAAACCGCGCCGAGCAGATGACCGATAAGCGCTCCCTCCCCTGCCTCGAAACCGCAATCCGCGCGCACATCGGTCATCAGCTCGGCGCACCGGGGCGTGGGCGGGCTAGCAGCCGGTCATCGCCTCGATCAGGTCGTCGAGGCGTCCGTAGCCTACGATCTCGGCTTCCTTGTCGGTGTCGACCGCGGCTATACCCACCTGCTGCTCGCACGCCGAGGCCACGTCGTCGCCCAGGGATGAGAGCATGTCGGCCCGGCTGGCGTCGGAGAGCACCCACCCCAGCGGTGCCGCAGAGCGCGATAGAGCAGTGTCCCGAGGAGCACCGCAAAGACGATGTCGATGATCAGGTTGCTCGGTGACAGCCCGATCAGCCGGTCGATCTCACCTATGGCGATGAAGATTCCGAGGGCGGCAATGATCAAGAACGGCGACCGTCAGGGTAATCGGGGGGCAGGGTTCACTCCACCGCTATAGATGCGCGGAGCGCTCATGACTCACCGCCAGGGTTGGCGCGCACCGAAGGTTCGGGTCGCTACACCTTGAAGAGGCCGATCGATGCCTGATGATACGCCGCCCCAGATTAAACGACGTGTGGTTTGAGCGCTTGGGCGCGCAAACGACAGGTCGCTATCCGTGGGCGTGCCCTTTAGAGGTCGCGCTGCACCCACGTCACGTCGCACCACTGGTCGAACTTGTAACCCACTCGCCGGAAGACCCCGATGGGCTCAAAGCCCAGGGCAGCGTGCAGCCGCTCACTCGCGTCGTTGGGCAGAGTCGCACCGGCCACGGCCGTCCGAAACCCCATCGCGCTGAGCCGGCCGAGCAGCCCCTGATAGAGCACCCGGCCGTGGCCCAGCCCTCGCTGGTCCCGATCCAGGTAGACGCTGGTCTCGCAGGACCACCGGTAGGCCGCTCGCGGGCGGTAGGTCCCGGCGTAGGCGTAACCGACAATTGTGTTCTCGACTTCACCGACGAGCCAGAGATGCTTGACCTGCGCTGACCCGATGCGCGCGGTGAAGTCGGCCGCCACCGGTGGGGACTCCTCGAAGGTGATGGTGGTATCGGTGACGTAAGGCTCATAGATCGCCGCGCACGCCGCCGCATCGGCCACCGGGTCTGCATCTCGCAGCGTCAGGACGGGGTGAACGGGGGAAAAGGTCATGAGCCCGAGTCTGCCAAGACGTCGCGCACGGTGGAAGCATGTGGGCATGTCGCACGCAGCCGAGGTCACCATCGGGGCAACCCCTGAGCAGGTATGGCGCGTGCTCGCCGACATCGAAGCCTGGCCCTCGTGGTCGCCCAGCATCACAGCGGTGGTTGCTGAAGCCAGAGACGCCGCCGAAGTCGACGTCAAGAGCAGCGGGAGTTGTGAACCCGGCGGTGAGCGGTCGGCATACCGGGTGGAGCAGCCCCCGTTGCCGCTCATGCTCTGGACCATCACGGCCTGGCAGCCTGAGCAGGGATTCACCTGGCAGACGCGCGGCGCCTCGTCGCTGCTGAGCGCCACCTTCGCTTTGACTCGGCACGGACCCGCCACGAACGTCACCCATGACCTGCGGTGGTCCGGGCCGATGGCGTGGATGGCGAGGGCGACCTACGGCCCGGTCAGCTTGAGGTATGCCGACGAGCACCTGACCGCTCTCGCGCGTCGCTGCGAGTCGCGCCTCGAGCCTTAGCCATGCCTGTGCCCGTAACCAAACCTCGCCCCGAAGACTTACATCACCTCGCCCCGAGCGTGTGCCGATATTCACGCTATAGCCTCAATACAGGCACACGCTCACGCGAGCTACGGCGGATTCAGTGCTTCAGACCAGCCAGGTGGTCGTGGATGAGTGGCACCACCGAGGCGCCTTCCCCGGTCGCGGCAGCCACGCGCTTCATGGAGCCTGAGCGGATGTCACCGACCGCAAACACTCCGGGGGTGCTGGTGGCCAGGCTTGCGGGCGGCAGCCCATCGATCCAATCCACCTGGGGCACGTCGCGGCCGGTCAGCACGAAGCCTCGGCCATCGGTCTTGACCTGCTCCGGCAGCCATTCGCAGTGGGGCTCGGCGCCCAACAGTAGGAACAACCCCAGCGCATCGCGTCGCACTGCCTCGTGCGTTCGCGTGTCGGTGAGTTCCAACCAGTCCAGCTTCCCCTCCCCGCCGCCGTCGCTGACCACGGTGCGCGGCTGCACGGTGATGACGCAGTTGGCTTCGATCTCGTCCACCAGATACTGCGACATGGTGGATGCCAACCCTTCACGGCGGACCAGGATCGTCACCGACCGAGCAAACTTCGCGAGGTGCACCGCGGCCTGTCCGGCAGAGTTGCCACCCCCGACGACGAAGGCATCGCCACCTTCCATTTCGCGGGCGGCGGTCATAGCAGCGCCATAGAACACTCCGCTGCCGACGAGGTCTTCCAGCGGCTGCACTCCCAGTCGGCGGTAAGCCACCCCGGTCGAGATCACGATGGATCGGGCTTCGATGTCACCACCATCGGTATGCAGTGTGAACGGCTCACCGTTGACGCCAGGCTCCAGCGCCGTGGCCTCCCAACCGGTGGCGAACTCGGTACCGAATCGCGTCGCCTGGTTGCGCGCCCGCTGGGCTAACCGCATACCGGAGATGCCACGCGGGAAGCCCAGATAATTGCGAATCATGGAACTGGTTCCGGCCTGCCCGCCCGCTGCTTCGGACTCGACCACCACGGTGCTCAAACCTTCGGATGCGGCATACACCGCAGCCGCAAGACCCGCTGGGCCCGCGCCGACGACCGCCACGTCGACGGCACCGTTGACGTTGATGTCGGTGGTGACCCCGAAGACAATCGCAGCAACCTCACGGACCGTGGTCGGCGCGAAGGGCTCCCCGCGAATGGGGTCGACGACTGGCCACGCCGAGGCACCCTCATACCGCGCCAGGATTTCCTGGCCCACCTCGCTCTCGGGGGCGTAAACGCGATTGGGCAGGCCCATCCGATCCAGCAGGTCCCGGATGCCGAGAACGAGTCCATCACTTTCGGGTGAGACTAACCGCACGCTGTCCACGACCGGCGCCGCCACCGTCGATCCCCAGTCCGAGAGCAACTCTGCGACCGCGGTGTGAAACTCCTCGTCTCGGACCCCTCGGGGCATCAGCAGGTAGGCGTCGTAGGTGCCCACCGCCATACCTTTGCGGAGCTCAACGGAATCGGTCAGGAAGGAGTCGAAGTGAGCGGCGATCATCCGCCGCGCCGTCGGCACCACCTTTCGCCACGCGGAGAAGGCATCCAGGATGTCGGCGTCGGGCAACCTGCTTTCGGCGACGAACAGCGCAACGGGCCGGCCACGTTCGCACAGTTCGTGTAGCACTCCAACGGCCTCGCTGCAGCTACGCGCTGTGCGCAGGTAGTAGTCGCGGGCATAGCGGTCGAACTCATCGCGCAAGAAATCGGCGCGGTGTTCGGAGACAAGCACGATCGCGGGGCGGACAGAGGCATCGGTCGGGGACTCGATCACCGGATGATCGTAGGCGGCGAGACAGCCGGAGGGAGAACCTAACCGCAGAAGGTATGCAGTGCGTCGATAAGGCTGTGCGTGTAGGTCCGAACCGGGGCGAGTTCGACCCATTCTTCGGCCGCGTGCAGTCCGCCACCGGCCGGTCCGCACACGACGGTCGGGACGCCCGCTGCTTCCCACAGCGCCGATTCCATCCAGTAGGGGAACGCGACCTGCGCAGGGGCTCGCCCGGCCGTAGCATCGAGCGCACCGGCAAGTGCCCCCGCGAGCGCGACACCTGCCTCAGCTCTCTCATTGAACTGCCACGCGTCGCGGCACAGGGTCGCCGACGCCGTGGCCTGCACAGATGGGTCTTCACGCTTCATCTCATCAAGGATGCTCTGCACCTCAGCGAGTCCGCTATCGACAGGTTCGCCCGGCACGGTGCGGCGCTCGATGACCGCCGATGCCGTGGCCGGGATCAAGAACGGTGACGATCCGCCCGAGACCACCGTGGCCATCATCGACCCGCAGCCAGCGATGGGGTGCCCCGGCCCAGAGGCGAGTTCAGCACCGCGAGCCGCCACCGCAGCGAGCAGTCGGCCTACGTGGGCGACCGCATTGACGCCGAGCTCGGGCTGAGCCGAATGCGCGGGAACACCGGTGAATTCGACCTCGATCACGGCATACCCACGATGTGCGGCAGCGAAATCGAGCCACGTGGGCTCCCCGACTAGGCAAGCGTCCGGCAATCGACCGGACAACCGCTCCAGGACCGCCTCGGTGCCACAACTCGCGTGCTCCTCGTCGGCGACGAGGGCCAAAACGATGTCGCCTTGGGTGCCCTGTGCGGCCACCGTTTCGGCGGCGACGACCATCGCCGCGACCCCGGCCTTCATGTCGCACGCGCCCCGACCGTAGAGCCGCCCGGTGCGTCGGTCACCGACGATCGTTGCGACGAACGGGTCGCTCATGCCGCTGACCCCGACCGTGTCGAGGTGGCCGTTGAGCGCGACGCTGCGACCGCCGCCCGTGCCGGCGAAGGTGGCGATCACGCTTGGTCTTGAGTCCTCGCCACTGGCCTCCACCCGCTCAACGACAAAGCCGCTCGCTGCCAGACGCGCCGAGAGCAGGTCGACGAGGTCGCTCTCGCCAACCGCTCCCGGCGCCAAGCCGGGGTTGACACTGTCGATCCCGACCAGCTCGACAGTGAGGTCCACGGCAGCGTCGCCGGTGTCGTGCAGTGCGGACTGGTTCAAGCCATAGCCTGGCGCAGGTCGGCCACGAGAGCCTCGGAGCCTTCGAGGCCGATCGAGATTCTGATCAGCCCATCGGGTATGCCGGCATCTCGGCGCTGCTGCTGGCTCATGTTGAAGTGGGAGGAGTTGAACGGGACGCTGGCCAAGGTCTCGACCCCGCCCAAGCTGGTGGCTTCGAGGGCGACCTGCAATCGGCGCAGCACCTGCAACGCGCGCTCGTCTCCACCTTCGAGCACCAGGCCGAGCATTCCGCCGCGCGCGTCGGGCATCACAGCATCCACCAGCGCGCCGGCGTCGGGGTGGTCGGCGCGGCCGGGGTGGCGGACGTGCACGATGCCGGGCTCGTTGGCCATGACCTCCGCGATGGCCGCCGCCGACCGGCAGGACTCGGCGAGGCGGACGCCGAATGTACGCATCCCGCGCCACGCCAAGAAGGCGGCGTGAGCATCAAGGCAGCCGCCGAAGGTGATGAGCCGGCGCTGGATCTCCTCGCCGAGCTCGAGATCGTCAAAGGTCACGGCCCCCGCGATGACGTCGGAGTGACCGGCCAGAAATTTGGTCGCCGACTCCACCACGACATCGGCACCGAGTTGTAACGGTCGGGTGCAGAACGGGGTCGCGAAGGTGTTGTCGATGACCAGGCGGGCCCCGACGCTCCGGGCCAGGGTGGCCACAGCCGGTATGTTGAGCAGGCGCAGTTGGGGGTTGGACAGGGTCTCGCCGTAGAGGACTGTGGGCTGGTGCTCTGCGACGGCGTGCTCCCACTCCGCGGTGTCGAAGGCGTCGACGCGGATCACGTTGATGCCCAGGGCCGGAAGGTCGCGCACGAGCAGGTCGTCGGTGTCGCCGTAGACCTGACGGGAGGCAACCAGGGTGTCGCCACTGCGCAGGATGGTAAGCAAGGTGGTGGCGATGGCCGCCATGCCACTGGAGGTCATCATCGACCCCGCTGCCTGGTGCAAGCGTGCGACCTCGGCACCGGCCGCGTCGACGGTGGGGTTGTTGAACCGTGAGTACCACGTCTCGTGCAGGCCACCCGTGCCTTGAATGTCGGCATACGAAGCGTCGTCGAGCTCGAACGTGGTGCTGAGATAGATCGGCGGCACCGCCGGGGGTGTGCGCGAGGTGAAATTACGACCGGGCCGGTGGGGATTTTGCGGGGCCATGTGCTGCTCCTGAGTCGAGGCGCTGAGACCGCTGAAGCCTCCCACGGTGCCCGTGATCATGTCGATCTCTCCCCGGTCCGAGAGCCTGGCGCGCAGTGGCCGGCGACGCACCCGTCAAAATCGGCCCCAGGGTTCATGTGAACCCGACGGCCGCTTTCGGTGGGCGTGTCGTCGGCATCACCGCGCCGGCTTCCAAGGGTTGATCGATCGTCGAATCATCGGCAGCGCGTCCTCAGCAGTCGGGCACCGACTCGATCGACGAGGTCCATAGACGTGAAACTAGGGCCGACCCCTCGATCCGTTTCCCCTCGGCCGTGACCGGGCTCAGTGAATCGGTGATCGGGAGAGCAGGAGCGTCACGAAGCCTGCGATGCCGGTGAGGGTGCGTAGCCCGTTGAATAGCACCCACGAGTACTCGAAGTTCGTCCGCGATCCCCCTGCCGCCAGCGCGTTGTTGAGCGGGATGCTGAGCGCCACCGTGATTGCAAGGGTCATGACACCCAGGGCGGCGGCCGCATACATCGCCGGGGAACGGACCATTGCAGCTGCGGCAACGGTCAGCAGAGGGGCGAGGAAGAAGACCACTAGGAAGGCCAGATTCACGATCGAGACGCTGATTCGGTTCATCGTGTCCACAAACGCGGCGTCTCCGAGGCCGTGTATCGCCGGCATGACTGCCACCGCGAAGGCAAAATACAGCCCAGCCATGAGACCCGTGGTGATGCGGGCACCCAACACCACGTACTCACTCATCTCGTGCCCCAGTCCTGATGCATGTCGTCATACCTGCAAGCCTGTAGGAGATGTGCGAGACGTTCTATGGTTGAAACGCGCACAAACATATGCCATCGTCTCAATCGTGGATGCTCTGGCTGGACTTCTCGACGGGCCCCGTGCCCGCGGCGCCTTCCTGCTTAAGGCGGTCTTCGCGCCGCCCTGGTCTCTTCGGATCGAGGACGAAGCACCGCTGAGCATCGTCGTCGTGGTCAGCGGTGAAACGGTGTTCACCGGGGTCGGTGGGCCGGTCGAGCTGACGGCCGGTGACGTCGTGCTGGCTCGCGGTCCAGCGCCATACACTCTGGCCGACTCCCGCGAGACAGCCAGCGATATCCGGATTCTTCCGGGTCAATCGTGCGTCGACCCGCTCGGCCACCTGGTCGATCAGTCCATGGCGCTGGGGGTTCGCACCTGGGGGAATTCTCGCTCCGGCACAACCACGATGCTGATCGGCACCTACCAGCACGCAACCGAAGTCGGGGCACACGCGCTGTTGCGACTCCCCTCGGACACTGTGCTCCAGGATTTCGACTCGCCGCTGATCGCCTTGCTCACCGCCGAGATTTCCGACGATTCACCAGGACAAGGCGCCGTGCTCGACCGCCTGCTTGATCTTGTGCTGGTGACCGCCCTCAGACAGGTCTTCTCGACAGCCAAGGAACACGCCCCGACGTGGTACGCCGCACGAGAGGACCCGGTCGCCGGCCGTGCCATCGAGCTCATTCATCACCACCCTGCTCACCCGTGGAGCGTGGCCTCGTTGGCCGACGCCTGCGGGGTGTCACGGGCCACCCTCGCTCGACGCTTTACCCGTGCGGCCGCCCAGACCCCCATGGCGTTTCTCGCCGGCTGGCGGCTGGCTATCGCTGCAGATCTGCTGTCCGATCCACAACTGACTTTAGGAGCGGTGGCCGCCCGAGTTGGATATGCGGACGCATTCGCCTTGAGCGCCGCATTCAAGCGTGCCTATGCCATCGCGCCCGGCGAATACCGGCGCAGGTCCATGACCTCCGCGGACGCCTCGTCGGTGGGTGCCTCGTCGGTAGGAGCCTCGCCGGTAGGTCCTTCGTCAGCAGGAGCCTCGGCGCAGACCTTGAGACCTCCAGGGCTGCGATGAGAAACCCTGGCTGAGCGCGGTCGATGGATACTGGGGAAGATGGATCAGGAGGCGTCGCTCTCAGCCCAGTTTCGGGACCATTTCGGTCACCGAAATCACCTCTACGGAGTCCTGATGGAGGAGATGGCGGCGGATCTGGAGGCGGGTGGTCCGACCGCAGATATTTGCGGGGACCACCTGGAGGCGGAACGCGGCGACGCCATCCAGTTGCGCCTTCTCGCCGGGGTTTTTCGAATCGTATTGCGCCGCGACGCACCGGAGTTGACGCCCTTCTATCCGTGCTTGGGCGGCTCCGCCGACCCCGAAGATGCGTGGCCGGTGTTGCGCCCGATTCTGAACAGCCATCTGCCCGAGCTGCCGCGCGCGCTGAACCTCGCTCCGCAAACCAACGAAGTCGGCCGGTCGGCCGCTCTGGCGGTGGGCCTCTTCGAAGCAGTCCGCCGTCACGGACTGCACCGCATCCGGCTGCTTGAACCGGGGGCATCGGCAGGGCTCAACCTCAATGTGGACCGCTACCGGATCATCGGCCCCGGCTGGGAATGGGGACCGGCGAACGCCCCGCTCGTCCTCGACACCGGGGCACCCAAGATTCGTCCCGAACCCGTGACCATCGTCGAGCGGCGCGGATGTGACCTTTCCCCGGTCGACGCCTCGACCGCAATCGGTGCGGAATACCTCACGTCGTTCGTCTGGCCGTTCGACCTGGAACGTCACGCCCGTCTGGCCGCCGCGATTGGGGTCGCACGCCGACGCGTCGTGACAGTTGATAGAGCACCCGCCTCGACCTGGGTCCGCGAGCAGCTCGCGCAGCCGGTGGCCGAAGACGTGCTCACCGTCGTCTGGCAGTCGATCACCGCCCAGTATTGGCCCGCGTCCGAGCGCGACGCGGTGACCGCTGCCATCGCCGAGTCCCGATCGCGGATTCCGCTGGCGCACGTGTCGATGGAAGGCGTCCCACCAGTTTTGGCCGCAAAAGGCTATGCAATTGACCAGCACGGACCCGCGATTCGTGTGGACGACACCCTCATCGCTCGATCGCATCACCATGGCCCGCCCGTTGTCCTCACCTAATCCGTTACGCATATTGACATACGGTCGCGACCCGATAGTCACAAGGCACGGCTAGGCTCGAACGATCAATCCGACCTAGGGAGCGCCACCGTGCCCAGCATTTCTGGAATCGATCACATCGCCTTGACGGTGCGCCATCTCGACGTCAGCGTCGCCTTCTACGAATCGCTTCTCGATGCCCACCCCATGGGCACCATGAGCGACGGCTCCTTCACTCGATGCGTGTTAGCTCTGCCCGGTCGGACGCATCTTGGCTTGACGCAGCACGACGTCGGCAGTGAACGCGACTTTGACCCGACGGCTCCAGGGCTCGACCACCTTGGGTTTGCGTGCGACTCGCGCGAGGCGCTGACCGAGTGGGCAGACCGTCTCGATGGCCTCGGCGTCAGTCACAGCGGCGTGCAAGACGCGGCATACGGAAGCGCCTTGAGTTTCCACGACCCAGACGGCAACGCCCTGGAGTTTTTTGCTTGGGCCTAAGCAGGCTCTATCGACACGGGCGCTGGGGGTGTGTCGAACACGTCCAAGCAGACAGCCGACAGACGCGATTCAGTCCCGAAGCGGTGACCCGACAACGTCGAAACGAAAGCCGCCGAATACGCCGGACAGGAGTGGTCGAGCCGCAGCGATGGCCTCCTGACCGACAAGGCAGGAGATCTCATCGGCCCACTACCCTTTGGACGTGCCCTCCTCCGCCGATTCCGCCGATGCGGAGTCCGGCTCCCTCCACCAGGACGAGATCGCTGAGCCAAAAGCGATCATGCTCAAGGTGCTGCCCGCAGCTGGCGTCGCGCTCTCCGCTTTCCTACTTTTCGGGGTTATGGTCGGCTGGCCGGGTCACGTGGTCCTCGTTGCCAGCCTCGTGGCGGCATACCTCGTGGACCGGGCGCTTTTCAAGGACTTGCTCCTGATCGGCGTCGGCATCTCCATTGTGTCGACCACCTCGGTCGAGGCGGATATCAGTTGGCCGAAGTTCTTCCTGCTCGGCTTCGTGTTGGGCTCGGCGGTTGTGGTGCCGGTGGCGATCGACCACGTTGTTTATCGGCGGAAAGCGATCCGTTTCCCGTGGTTCACCGGGCGGCGCTGGACGCGACTGCAGTGGGCGTATGTCGTGGCCGTCCCGCTGCTCGGATGGCTGGTTTTGCCGTTCTACTTCATCCACTCCGGCGCCTATTTGAATTGGCCGCCGATTCAGACCCCGAGCGAATTTGGCCGGTTCTTCGTCGGCGTGAACTCGGTCGGCCTCTGGGACGAACTGTTCTTCATCTGTATCTGCTTCTCGCTGCTGCGCCGTCACTTCCCGTTGTGGCTGGCCAACCCTTTGCAGGCCACGATCTTCGTGTCGTTCCTGTGGGAGTTGGGCTACCGCGAATGGGGGCCGGCGCTGACGATCCCGTTCGCGCTGCTGCAGGGCTACATCTTCACCAAAACCAAGTCGTTGACGTATGTCGTCATCATCCACTTGCTTTTCGATGCGGTGGTCTTCTTCGCGATTGTTCACGCGCACGACAGCAGTACCTTCCGTTTCTTCATCTACTGATCATCGACGGTGAGGGTCACCTCGGCGTCGTCTGCCGTCGTGGGATGGGTGTGACGTCAGGACAGCTGCCGCCGAATCGTGCGAGACGGCGCGCACTCTCACGCCCCACGCACGGGTGGGTCGGTGACGAGGAGCTACCTCCCGGCAGCAGCGAAGTCACGGTCAAACTGGAACCCCGAGACGGTGGCACCCGCGTCGTGATCTGCCATCGCGGCATACCCGAAGGCACCGCAGGAGGTATGCAGGAAGGCTGGGATGATTTTGCCGAGATAACTGTGAAGGACGCTGTGGCTCACGCTAGAGAGAGCGGATACTCGTGGGCGTTCATCGGGTCCTTGATCGGCACCTCAGGTGAGGCTGCGCGTCAGCGCTACGGTCATCGGCAGCGCGCCTAGCGTTTCCGTCGACGCGTAAAAGGTGAACGATCGCCTAATAGGCTCGACTCAAAGTTCCTGACCAAAGCGTCCATCGGTCGGTCTCGACCACCGGTTCGTCCGGCAGTCGGACCCGCAGATGGCCGATCAGGTTGTCGAGTTCATCGTTGTCCAGATCGTGCAGGATTGACCGCCCGGTCCTGCCCGCGACGTCATCGAGGTAGGCGGATCGGTCACGGTGCACAGCGCGAACTTCCCAGAAGTTATCCACCCTCATGTCGGATAATCCAGCCGCCGTCATCTGCTGCACCAGGAGTTGACGATCGGGTCGACGACCCAGCTCGACCTCTAGCAGACGGGGGTATGCCTCGAAAAGGTAACCGCGTGGATGGCGCGGACTAGCCGGTTGCTCGACGTCCTCGCTGGTGCGGTCCTGCACGATAAGCACCCCACCTGGCCTCAGCAACCGAACTGCCTCCGTGATGGCGGACTCTGTATCGGCCACGTGATGGACCACCGCGCGCTTAAAGACGACGTCGGCGCTACCGGCAGACAACCCAGTGTCGGCCGCGTCCGCCAGAGCGAACGTGAGTCGTGAGTCGCCACCATGGCGCTCTTGCGCGGCAGCGATCATGTGCTCGCTGAAGTCGATGCCTCGCACACTGTTAGCCCCGAGCTCCAGCCACGCAGCGCTATACGTTCCTCCGCCGCATCCGATATCAACGACATTCAGCGCGGTGGGCTCGATTCGTCTCCGCATGGCAGCGAACCACTCTGGGTCCACTGCGCGACCGCTGTAGGCGTCACGGTTCTGCGGTGAATGAAAGTCGATTGGCATGGCAGTCCTTCGGAAGATGTCCAAGGAGCAGTTCGGGTTTCCGCGATCTCTGAGCGGGCTCTCAGACGTCCCGGTCAGGCGCCCGGCGTGAACATCGACTCGATACTCGTGTCGAAGATATCCGCGAGGGTGAAGGCCAGCGCGAGGTTGGGAGCGTGGCGGCCCTTCTTGATGGAGATGATCGTCTGGCGGGACACGCCAGCACGGCGCCAAATCCTCCTGAGATAGCCCGCGCTCGCGGCGTAACTCGCACACAGTATTTTCCATCCTCGGTTCACGTCACCTGACGGCGGATCATCACGTAGCGGACCCAGTAGCTGGCGATCACCAGCATTATCAAGAGGTAAAGAACCGCAGCGTGCAGGAATTGTTGTTGAAGCGAGAGGTATAGGCCAAAGCCGACCATCGCTACGAGTGTGTTGCCGAACATTCCCGCCGCGGCCTGACGTGCCACGTCGTGCTCGATGCTTCCTTCGTTTGCGCTGCCGTCTGCGCGTTCACGACGCTTGCGAACCATCATTGAGCCGGCACCGCTGCAGATCACTATGACGGCGTATAGGACAGGCACCAACACATTCCAGCTCTCGGGTAGCACGTGTGCGAGGGCCCACACCGATAGCAACGCCGCCACGACACCACTGGCGAAGATCACCGACGTCCTCATTCGATCCTCCTTATGTATCGCATCAGGAGGAGTCTCCTCCGAATCTGCGAACCCTTGATGGAGCGAAAGGTCACGCAGGATTAGCACAGGTAGGTTCCGGCGGCGACTCGTTGGAGTTCGGCGATATCGATCCGAGTAGTGCAAGCCAATAGTGGTCAAAATTGTCTCGGCCGTCTGTCAGTCTGGGTCGCATGGACCTCACCGAGACCGACTTGGCCCACTTACGCCGATGCGTAGAACTGGCGCGCGAGGCCCTCGATGATGGCGATCAGCCGTTCGGGTCGTTGCTGGTCGACGAAGCCGGCACCGTTCGATTCGAGGACCGAAACCGCGTCAAGGGTGGAGATCACACTCGGCACCCAGAGTTTGCGATCGCTCGATGGTCGGCGGACCACCTCTCCGCCCGCGAGCGCGCGAGTTCGACCGTCTATACGTCGGGAGAGCACTGCCCGATGTGCTCGGGAGCGCACGCGTGGATGGGGCTGGGAAGGATCGTTATCGCGGTCTCTTCTGCCCAGTTGACCGCATGGCAGGCAGAGTGGGGTGCCTCCGAGAGTCCGGTCGCCCCCTTGCCGGTGAACGCTGTCGCCCCGGGAATACCGGTCAGCGGCCCAGCCGCCGAACTGGCCGAGGACATGTACGCATTGCACCGTCGGCACTTTGAGCGCAGTCTCCCCCGTTGACCTCACGCAGGCCGCTGTAGATGCGGTTGCTGACGAAGGCTCGTGTTGACCGTTACGGCTCCTGGCGGCCTCACCGTTTGGTGGGCGTTGATCGGAGATGGTTTAAAGGAAGGCCATGAGAATCGGGGCCAAAAGGTCTGTTCGCGTTGGCACCTGAGTGTGCGTGGTTCCGGGAAGAACCCCAACCTCACTTCCAGGTATGAGCTGCTGAATCTGGGTCGTGTGTCATGACGCCGAAACTAGCCGGTCGCGCGGAGGTATCGGCCAAAGTGGGGAACGGTGAAGGCGATCTGCCCACGCTCAGCGGAGTAGATCAGACCCTTCTTCAGCAGGGCATCGCGGGCCGGCGAGAGGGACTGCGGTTTGCGATCCAGGTATGCCGCAACATCCGCCGTCGTCACCGACTCCACCTCGCTGATGGGCTGGCCGCCGACGGGTGCCTCGCCTAGGTCGGCCATCGCCCGCAGATACTCGCGCTCCCCCGGCGTGGCCCGCTCGAAGCGCGACCCGAAGAACCCCACCGCCAGTTCGACCTCAGCCTCCGGCGCCCCGGCTCGCACATCCTCGGCGGTGATCGGCGACTGCGGAGCCAAGTCCCACACCGCCTTGCCGTACGCCTGGATGAAGTAGGGGTAACCGCCGGTCGCGGCATACATCGCCTCTAGCGCGTCCTCGCTGAAATCGGCCCCCTCATCTTGGGCCGGCGAGCGCAACGCGCGCTCGGCCTGGGCCCGGTCCAGCCGGTCGATGCGCGAATAGCGGAAGAGCCGCTCGGAGTAGGACTTGCTGGCTGAGAGCACCGACGGCACGTGCGGCAACCCGGCGCCCACGACGATCAGCGGCAGCGACGACTGGCTCAACTCGTGGCAGGCCGCGCACAGCGCCGACACATCTTCGGGCACCAAGTCCTGCATTTCGTCGATGAAGATTGCGACGCCCTTGCCCGTGTCTGCAGCCAATCCGGCCACGTCGGTCAGCAACTCAACCAGGTCGATCTCGATATCGCCGGAGTCCGCCCGGCCCGCGACAGCAGGCACGTCGATGCCCGGATTCCAGCGCTCGCGGATTCTAGCCCCTGGGTTGTCACGCTGCGCGAAGGCCTTGATGACTCCGAGCACATGATCGAGGTCTTCGCCGCGGGGGTGCCCCAACTCGCGCACTGCCATGTGCAGCGCCGCAGCCATCGGACGGCGCAGCCGCTGCTCGGGGCGAGCCTCCAACTTGCCGGTGCCCCACTTGGCGCGCACCGCCGTCGACCGCAATGAGTTCAGCAGCACCGTCTTGCCGACCCCCCGCAGTCCCGTGAGCACCATGGAGCGCTCAGGGCGCCCTCGCGCAATGCGTTCGAGCACGACAGCGAAGTTGTTGAGTTGCTCATCACGCCCCGCCAATTCGGGGGGACGTTGGCCAGCGCCGGGGGCATACGGGTTAGTGATCGGATCCACGATCAAAGAGTATGCAGATATCTACAGTTCTC
>JBBSVB010000015.1:0-15927 GCA_038233875.1 Actinomycetales bacterium
CGAGCACCTCTACGTGCACTACGACGAGCGCGCCGTGCACCACGTCTTCGCCACCGTGTGTGGACTGAACTCGATGGCCCAAGGTGAGCCGCAGATCGTGGGGCAGATGCGGGCAGCTCTGGCCCAAGCTCGGGCTGACGGATCGGTCGGAGCGCACCTGAATCCCTTGTTGCAACACGCTTTGAGGGTCGGCAAGCGTGCTCACGCCGAAACCGAGTTGGACTCGGTGGCGCGTTCGTTGGTCGAGCGAGGATTGGACCGCGTGGCTGCTGATCTGCCACCCCTGGAACAAGCCCGGGTGGTCATCATCGGGGCCGGTTCGATGGCGGCGGTCTCTGTGGTGGCGGTGCGCAACGCCGGTGCCGACAACGTGATCCTTCTGAGCCGCGACATCACCAAGGGGCAGGCCTTGGCGCATCGTCACGACGTGCAGCACGCGCCTTTGGCCGACCTCGAAGCGGTCATGGGCCGCGCCGACCTCGTCATTTCCTGCACTGGGGCCACCACGCCTGTAGTGACCAGAGCCATGATCACCTCGAGCCGCTCGGGGATCCGCGATGCTTCGCCGCTGGCGTTCATCGACCTCTCGTTGCCCGCTGATGTCGAGCCGTCCGTCGCCGCCCTGGCCGGGGTCAGCCGGCTGGGTCTTGCGGACCTGCAGGCAGCGGAGCGCGACAGTGGCCTGAGCCCGCATGCCACCCAGGTGTTGCGCGAGGTGAGTGACTTGGTCACCAGCGAGGTTGCGGCATACGCGGTGAGTCGACGTGGAGCAGCCGTCGCGCCGACGGTGGCCGCCGTTCGGACCCGAGCGGGCACCGTGGTCAGCGCAGAAATGGACCGCTTGGCACGCCGCCTTCCACACCTCGACGACAGCTCCCGCGAAGAGGTCGCAAAGGCCATGGCGCGGGTCGTCGACAAGTTGCTGCACACCCCGACCGTGCGCGCCAAAGAACTGCAGCGCCTCGATATTCCCCACGACTACGCGGCGGTGTTGCACGAACTGTTCGACCTTGATCCTCGGGAGACGCTGAACGTCGCGGCCCCACCGTCGATCCCGTCCGGTGATTCCCGATGAAGCTTGGTACGCGGGCCAGCGCGCTGGCGAGCACTCAAGCCCGGTGGGTCGCAGATGAGTTGAGGGCTCGGGGCGTTGAGGTCGAGGTCGTCCATGTCCAGACCGAAGGGGATCGAAGCAGCGCACCGCTGACGCAGATCGGAGGCAATGGAGTTTTCGCCTCTGCGCTGCGGACAGCGCTTCGCTCAGGCGATATCGATTGCGCGGTCCACTCTCTGAAGGACCTGCCGGTGGCCGCCGAGGACGGCCTCGCGATTGCGGCAATCCCCACCCGCGAGGACCCTCGCGACGTGCTTATCAGCGCTGGGCACCACCGACTTGAAGACCTACCGCAGGGCTCCACCATCGGCACCGGCTCGCCGCGTCGCGCCGAACAGTTGGCAACCCTCGCACCCCACGTGAACGTCGTTGACATTCGCGGCAACGTCGGAACCCGCATCGACAAGGTCACCCGCGGCGACGTTAGCGCTATCGTGCTGGCCGCTGCAGGGCTGACTCGCCTCGGTCGGATGGACGAAGTCACTCAGATATTGGAGTTGGACGAGATGCTTCCGGCTGCGGGCCAAGCCGCATTGGCCATTGAGTGCCGCGACGGGCAAGGGCACCCCGCACGTGTCGGAGCCATCGGCGACGAAGAAGTCTATGCGGCGTGCGCAGTGCTGGACGACCCGGTCACTCGGGCCTGCGTCACTGCCGAGCGGGCCATGCTGGCCACGCTAGAAGCCGGATGCACCGCGCCGGTCGGTGCCTACGCCCACCCCGTGGGGCAGGAGTACCACTTGACCGGCTGGGCCGCCGGTAGTCATGCGCGTGCCACCGCCAGCGCGACCGGGGACGACCCGACCTCGCTGGGGCAGCACGTAGCCAAATTGTTGTTGAACGAGATTTCCCCGCCGTCATCGATCCTGACAATGGAGCGTTAATCGTGAGCACACATGCGTATGTTGTTGCCCCATCCACCGGCAAAGCGCGAACCGCCCGAGTGGCTTTTGTTGGAGCTGGCCCAGGGGACCCTGGTCTTCTGACGGTCCGTGCCCGAGACTACGTAGCGGCCGCTGACGTGATCGTGCTCGACGCCCCGCATATGGCTGAGCAAGTGCGCTCCTATGCTCGTCCTGACGTGGAGTTCGTCGACGGGTCGCGAGCAACCTCTGGCCGAGGAATCACCGTCGCCTCACGCGCCAAACTCGTAGTCAAGACGGCGACCAAAAGGGCCGACCCCTCGGTGCTGGTGGTGCGACTGATGGACGGTGACCCAAGTGCCTTCAGTGGGTTGACGGC
Source organism: Actinomycetales bacterium (assembly GCA_038233875.1). Lineage (GTDB taxonomy): Bacteria > Actinomycetota > Actinomycetes > Actinomycetales > Dermatophilaceae > Ornithinicoccus. The sequence goes on from JBBSVB010000015.1 coordinate 2,357, forward strand.
CGAAGCCACGGCCTGCAGCAAAGCGGGAGTGCCCTTTGAGATTGTGCCGGGCGTGAGCACCGCTTGGTCGGTCCCGATGTATGCAGGAGTTCCCCTCTCGGGCAACTCCTCGAGTCACGAACTGCACATGATCGACGGAGCGGACCGTAAGGTCGACTACAGCCTGTCGATCTCCGACGCAGTCACGGTCGTCGTGATCGGCGAGAGTTCCAATCTGCGCCGCGCGCTGGCCGGCTTGCTGGACGCGGGACGGGACCCGGAGACGTCGGTTGCGCTGACCGAACACGGCACCTTGGTCACCCAGCACACCGAGGTGAGTTCCTTGGCGGAAGCCCTCGTCGCGCTTGATGATGGCCACGCCGCAGAAGCCAGCGTCGCCGTTGTCGGTGCCCAGGTGGATCTGCGTGATGACCTGTCCTGGTACGAAACCAAGCCGTTGTTCGGCTGGAACATCCTGGTCCCGCGCACCAAGGATCAGGCCGATTCGATGGTGGATCGTTTGTCCTCACACGGAGCCACCGCAAGCGTGGTGCCGACGATCAGCGTCGAGCCGCCACGGACGCCGCTGCAGATGGATAAGGCCATCAAGGGTTTGGTAACCGGCCGCTACGAGTGGGTCGGGTTTACCTCGGTCAACGCGGTCCGGGCCGTGCGCGAGAAGTTCGCTGCGGTCGGGTTGGACGCTCGAGCCTTTTCCGGGCTGAAGATCGCGGCAGTTGGGGGAGTGACCGCCGAAGCGCTCCGCGAATGGGGACTCATTCCTGACCTGATCCCCGAGTCGGATCAGTCTGCTCGCGGGTTGGCCGAGGCATGGCCGCCCTACGACGAGGTGCTCGACCCGATCAACCGTGTGTTCCTGCCGCGGGCCGACATTGCGACCGACACGTTGGTGGCCGGCTTGCAGGAGATGGGCTGGGAGGTCGACGACGTCACCGCATACCGCACGGTGCGCGCCAGCCCGCCGCCGATTGAGACGCGCGAAGCCATCAAGGGCGGCTACTACGACGCGGTGTGCTTCACGTCTTCGTCGACGGTCCGCAACCTGATCGGGATCGCCGGGAAACCGCACCCGAACACCGTCGTGGCCTGCATCGGGCCGGCGACGGCCAAGACGGCAGAGGAGCACGGGTTGGTGGTCGACGTCATTTCGCCGAGTGCTTCGGCTGAGGTACTCATCGATGCCCTGGCCGAGTATGCGGCGGAGTCGGCGGCGGTCGCAGCTGAGGCTGGGCAGGCCACCGTGCGTCCCAGCCAGCGTCGTGCTGCAACAGGTCGTGGGGCCGCAAGGGCTCGTGCGTGACGCAAGGATTTCCCCAGGTGAGGCCGCGCCGCTTGCGCTCCAGCGTTGCGATGCGATCGCTCGTGCGCGAGACCCGGACACATCCCAGCAACCTGGTGTTGCCGATGTTTGTTGCCGAGGTCAACAGTGAGCCGGTAGAGATCAGTTCGATGCCCGGTGTCTACCAGCACAGCATGGACTCCCTTCGCTCTGCTGCAGAGTCGGCGATCGCGCGCGGCGTCGGAGGGCTGATGCTGTTTGGGGTCCCCACGGTGCGTGACGCTCAGGGCAGTGGTGGAGATGACCCGGAAGGAGTGCTCAACCGGGCCCTGGCCCTGTTGCGCAGCGACCTCGGCGACGACGTCGTGCTGATGTCGGACGTGTGCCTCGACGAATTTACCGACCACGGGCACTGTGGGGTGTTAGACGAGCAGGGACGGGTGGACAACGACGCCACGCTCGTCCGCTACGCCCAGATGGCGTGCGCCCAAGCCGAGGCTGGTGCCAGCGTGCTAGCACCATCAGGAATGATGGACGGTCAGGTGGGCGTGATTCGTCAGGCACTCGACACGCAGGATCGCAGCGACGTAGCCATTTTGGCGTATACAGCCAAATACGCCTCTGCCCACTACGGCCCGTTCCGTGAAGCGGTGAATTCAACCCTGACCGGTGACCGCAAGACATACCAGCAGGACGGCGCTAACCGCAGGGAGGCCCTACGAGAGTTGGCGCTCGACATCGCCGAGGGGGCAGACATGGTGATGGTCAAACCCGCCTTGCCCTATTTAGACATTCTCAGCGACGTTGCCAGACACAGCGACGTGCCGGTTGCGGCATACCAAGTCTCGGGTGAGTACGCCCAGATTGAAGCAGCAGTGCGACAAGGGTGGCTAGACCGTGAGAGCGTAGTGGCGGAGACATTGCAGTCGATCCGCCGAGCCGGGGCGGACTTTGTCCTTACGTACTATGCGGACTACGCAGCCGGATTATTCAAGAGTGCGGAGTGAGTTAATGATGACGCAGGAACGCGGCGACCTAGGCGTCGCCGTTGCGCCGTTGAGCGCCGCACCCACGGCTTTGCCAAAGGCCGAAGCGCGGTGGCTGGACGAGCCTGAGCAACGGGCCTGGCGTGCGTGGCTACGCGGATACCGCCTGCTGATGGTGGCCCTCGAGGAAGGCCTGTCGGGCACGGGGGTCCGGATGGGTGAGTACGAAGTGCTGTCGATGCTCAGCGAAGCAACCGACGGGCGTATGCGCATGTCAGCGCTGGCCGACATGGTCGTGCAATCAAGAAGCCGCCTGACCCACACCGCCAAGCGACTCGAAGCGCTGGGGCTAGTGCGTCGAGAGCGGATCAGCGGCGACGGTCGCGGGGTCGAGGTGTCGGTGACTCCCGAAGGCTTTGACCTCGTCGAACGGGTTGCCCCGGTGCACCTAGTGACGGTGCGAGAACAGTTCTTGGATCAGATGTCGCGCACCGAGTTGCTCCGGATGGGTGAAGTGATGCGGCGTGTGATCATTGCTTCGCGAGAGCGGCCCGAACAGGGGTCCGACGCGTTCTGAGGCTGGATCACGACGACGTGTAGTGCAGTGAGAGACTTATGCATATGGCCACCCACAACACGCAGCGCTCAGATCACCTCATGCAGACCGCGCGAACGGTCATCCCCGCCGGGGTCAATTCGCCCGTCCGCGCGTTTAACTCCGTCGGCGGAAGCCCACGCTTCATGGCCTCGGCCAACGGTCCGTGGCTCGTTGACGCCGACGGGAATCGCTACGTAGACCTGATCTGCTCCTGGGGTCCGATGATTCTGGGCCACGCGCACCCGGATGTGCTCTCTGCGGTCACCGAGGCAGCCTCGCAAGGCTTCAGTTTCGGCACCCCCACCGAGCGTGAAGTCTTGCTCGCCCGAGAGATCGTTGACCGGGTGCCGCCAGTGGAACAGGTGCGTCTGGTCAACTCGGGCACCGAGGCCACCATGAGCGCGGTGCGGGTGGCGCGCGGCTACACCGGTCGAAGTGTCATCGTGAAGTTCGCCGGTTGCTATCACGGGCACGTCGATGCGCTGTTGGCTGCCGCCGGATCGGGGGCAGCCACGTTTGCCCTGCCTGACTCGGCGGGGGTCCCGGCCTCGGCCGCTGCCGAGACGATCGTTTTGCCCTACAACGACGTGGCCGCCGTCGAGGAGGCTTTCGCGCAACGAGGGTCCGAGATCGCGGCCATCATCACCGAGGCCGCCGCCGGCAACATGGGAGTGGTCCCGCCGGCACCAGGCTTTACCGATGCGTTGCTTCGTATCGCGCACGCGCACGGTGCCCTGGTCATCTCGGACGAGGTCATGACCGGCTTCCGCTGCAGCGAGTCAGGTTGGTACGGAGTGGAAGGTCCCTACGAGCACGGGGCACCGGACCTCTTCACCTTCGGCAAGGTCATGGGCGGGGGATTCCCCACGGCGGCGTTCGGCGGGCGGGCCGACATCATGTCGGTGCTCGCGCCGCTGGGGCCGGTCTACCAAGCAGGCACCTTGTCGGGCAACCCCGTGGCTTCAGCAGCTGGTTTGGCGACTCTGCAGGCGTGCACGCCCGCGGTGTACGAGCGGATCGCCGAGGTCGCAGCCGCGTTGGCGACCGCCGTGGATGAAGCCTTAACCGAGCACGGCATACCGCACCAGATTCAGTGGGCGGGGTCGATGTTCAGCGTGTTCTTCCGAGAAGGGCAGGTGCGCAACTTTGCCGACGCCCAAGCACAGGACGCCGCGATGTATGCCGCGTTCTTCCACGAGATGCTTGATCGGGGGGTCCACCTACCGCCGAGTTGCTTCGAATCGTGGTTCGTCAGCGCCAGTCACGACGACGACGTGGTGGCGCACGTCGTCGAGGCAATACACGCCAGCGCCGCAGCGATCGCTCAGCCTTGCGTGGGAGAATCGGCCTTATGACGCAGTCCGACGCCTCGACCACGGTCCACGTCGTCCGTCACGGTGAAGTCTTCAACCCGCGGGGCGTTCTCTACGGCCGGATTGCCGACTTCCACCTCTCTGACCTGGGGCGGGAGATGGCGCAGGTCACGGCCGACTACCTCGCGTCTATGGACGTGGTGCACGTGGCGGCCTCTCCTTTGGAGCGCGCCCAAGAGACGGCTCAGCCGATCGCGGCCGCGCACGACCTCGATCTGCATACTGACTCGCGGTTGATCGAAGCGGCCAACCATTTTGAAGGCACCTCGATTGCCAAAGGCGGTGTGCTGAAGCAGCCAAAACACTGGCCGCACATGGTTAATCCGATCAAGCCCAGTTGGGGAGAGCCCTACCGCGAGATCGCGACTCGGATGTATGCCGCCCTGACCACGGCACGCAACGCGGCACGAGGCCACGAGGCCGTGTTGGTGTCCCACCAACTGCCCGTGTGGACCATGCGCCAGCGGCTCGAGCGCCACCACCTGTGGCACGATCCCCGTCACCGCGAATGCACGTTGGCGTCGGTCACATCCGTGCGCTACGTGGGGGACGATCCGGTCGAGGTGACGTATGCCGAGCCTGCGGCCCACCTGCTGGCCGCCGCAGCCCCCGGCGCAGGGGCATGAGCAAGCGCCTGCTGAGCACTGTGGGAGCGGTGCTGGCTGGTGTAATCGCGGTCTCTGGTTGCTCCGGCGGCGGCAATAGCATCGCTGATCAGGCGCGGGCCGGAAACAATAAAAACTACATCGCGGGTGATGGCAGTGTCACGACCCTTGGGCCAGAGCAGCGTGAGACCACGCTCGATCTGAACGGGACCACCCTCGACGGCGATGCCTGGAGCTCTGCCGAAGCCGTCGGTGACGTGCTCGTCGTCAACGTGTGGGGGTCGTGGTGCCCCCCGTGCCGCGACGAAACGGATGATCTGGTCACCGTTCACGGCGAATTCACCGAGGCGGGGGAGCCAGTGCAGTTCATGGGGGTCAACGATCGTGACAGCGTGCCGACGGCGCTGGCGTTCGAGAAGGCCCACGACGTGGAGTATCCGTCGTTGGAAGACAACGGTGGGGCGACCCGCGCCGATCTAGTGGGTCTAGCCAACGCGACGCCTAGCACGTTAGTGGTCGACCCCGAAGGCAAGGTTGCCGCGCGGGTGAATGGCCCGGTGTCTGCGAGCACGCTGCGTGCGCTGATTCAGGACGTGCTCGATGAGTAGGGGGCTGGCACCTCGATGAGCGAAACGGTGCTGAACGGGCCGCTGGTGGCTGCGCTGTTCGTGGCTTTGGCCGCTGGCGTGGTCTCGTTTGCCTCGCCCTGCGTGCTGCCGTTGGTGCCTGGGTTCTTGGGCTACATCACCGGTATGACGCCCGACTCCACGCAGCCTAGCGGGCGAGGGAAGATGATCGCTGGCGCTGCGTTGTTCGTGCTGGGCTTCAGCGCCGTCTTCATCGTGATGAGCGTCGTCGTGTCATCGCTCGGTTTGTTGCTGCGCGAGCACCAAGGCCTGCTGCTGCAGGTCGGGGGCGTCATCGTGTTGGCGCTGGGAGTCTTCATGCTGGGAGCCTCCGGAAGTGGCTGGCAGCCGCAATGGCGACCGACAGCGGGCCTGTTGGGTGCCCCAGCGCTCGGTGTGGTCTTCGGTTTGGGCTTCACCGCGTGCTCCGGGCCGTCGCTCGCCGCCATTCAAACGCTGGGGGCTTCGTTGGCACCGAGCGACGGAGCCACGACGCGAGCCATCGCGTTGGCGATTGCCTACTGTGTCGGACTCGGTGCCCCGTTCATCGCCATCGCGGGCGGTGCAGGCTGGGCCACTACTGTGTCGGCGAAGCTGAGACGCCACCACGCGCTCATTCAGCGTGTCTCTGGAGGAATTCTGATCGTGCTCGGAGGTTTGCTCGTCAGCGGCTTATGGAACAGCATGATGGTGTGGGCTCAAACTCGCCTGATCTCATCGTTCGAGACGGTGCTATGAGCAGCGACACGGCGGTCAAAAGCAGCACCGTCGAGCCTGAAGGGATTAAGCAACCGAGTTTGGGGCCACTCGGGTGGGCTCGCTGGGTGTGGCGTCAGCTGACGAGCATGCGGACCGCGCTGATGCTGCTGTTGTTGCTCGCGATCGCCGCCGTGCCCGGGTCGATCTGGCCGCAGCGCGCCGTGGACCCGGCGCTGGTTTCTGCCTATCTGCGCAACAACCCCGAGCTCGGAAAATGGCTCGACCGGTTTCAGATGTTCGACGTATTTTCCTCGCCCTGGTTTGCCTCGATCTATCTGCTGCTGACGGTCTCGTTGATCGGCTGCCTCGTGCCACGGAGCCGATCGCACTGGCGGGCCATGCGCGCCCAGCCACCCGCTGCGCCGACCCGACTAACCAGGCTGCCGGCATACACCCGTGTTGAGCTACGTGGTGCAGATCAGGGTGGCGCGAGCTCGCAGGAGCTTATGGACGCCACCCGCGCAGTGTTGAAGCGTCACCGCTTCCGTCTGCGCCGTCCCAGCGACGATGCGACGCGGATGGAGGTCGCCGCGGAGGTTGGGTACACCAAGGAATCAGGCAACCTGATCTTCCACATTGCCCTACTCGGCGTGATTGTCTCCGTGGCGGTCGGCCACCTGTGGGGGTGGCGTGGCGAGTTGATCCTGCCCGAGGAGGCATCGTTCACGTCGTTGGCCGCGCAATACGACACCTTTGCTCCCGGGCCCTTAGTCAACGAAGACGAGCTGCCGCCCTTCACGATGACCTTGGACTCGATGACCGTGTCGTTCGAGACGCAGGCCCAAGGTGCCCAGTTCGGGGCACCGCGGGAGTTCTCGGCAGTCGTGAGTACGTCCGATACACCGGGCGACCCGATCCAAGAACAACGGCTCGCGGTCAACGACCCCCTGCACGTCGAGGGTGCTTCGGTCTTTCTGCTCGGCAACGGGTATGCGCCCGTCGTCACCGTGCGGGACGGGGACGACAACGTGCTCTTCTCCGACGCGGTTCCCTTCCTGCCCCAGGACGGCAACTACACCTCGACGGGGGCCATCAAAGTGGCTGGCGCAGACCCTGAGTTGGGGTTCTACGGTGCGTTCTTGCCCACCGCGCGTTTCGACGCCGAGCTCGGCCCGACCTCGGACTTCCCCGACCTGGTGGACCCGCAGTTGGCAATCGGCGTCTACGAGGGAGATCTGTTCCCCGGTGGAGCGCCGCAGTCGGTGTACGTCCTGGACACGGCAGCCATGGAGCCGCTTCCAGATGCGTCGGGGGAACCGACGAGTTTGCTGCTCAAACCAGGCCAGACGATAGCGTTGCCGGACGGACGAGGCACGGTGACCCTGGACTCGGTGGTGCGTTGGGGTGGTCTGGTGGTGCGTCACGATCCTGGCCGGTTGCCGGTGCTCATCAGCGCCATCAGTGTTTTGGTGGGCCTCGTACTGATGTTGGCTGTGCGTCGGCGTCGCGTGTTTGTCCGAGTGGTGAGCGCACCGGGGGGCAACGACTCGCGTGGCGGTGGCGATGGGCATACTGGACTAGAAGTCGCAGGGCTGGTCAAGGGCAGTGACCCGGGTCTGCAGGCGTTCGTGGAGCGGCTTTCTCGCGAAATCGTGGAACGCTGCGACAGTGTGAGTGGCACGACACAGGATCAGCGCACGGCGTCAGACATATCGAAGGGCAACTGATGAGAAACGACACACTGGCGGCAGCCTCGGACATCGGCGTTTGGGCCACGATGGTGGTGCTGGCCTTGTCCATGGTCATGTTTGCGGCGCACTTGGCTGTGCAGGCATCGTCGGCTCGGACGCAGGCTCAACCTCAGGTGCTGGTAGGCAGTAGTTCCATGAGCCGGGCAGGGCGTGGAGCTAACGAAGCCCGCGCGAACGACGTCGATGCAAACGATGCCGGTGACACCGTTGTGCAGAAGCCGCGGTCACGCCGTTGGGGGGTCCTGGGCCTGCAGTTCACCTTGGTTGCAACCGGGCTGTTGGTGGTCTCAACCGCACTTCGCGGGCTATCGGTGCAACGTGCGCCGTTGGGCAATATGTACGAATTTGCGTTGGCGGCCTCCTGCTTTGCGCTTATCATTTACTCGGGCTGGAGCCTGCGCCGCGACCTTCTCTGGCTAGGCCTCTTCGTGGCTGCCCCCGTGCTTCTCATCTTGGGTTTTGCCCGAGGGGCTTGGTATACCGAGGCGTCGCAGTTGCTGCCGTCGCTGCGCAGCATCTGGTTGGTCATCCACGTCACGGTGGCCACGTTCACGGTGGGCTTGTTCATCATCGGCTTCGCCACGGCCGTGCTCTATCTGCTGCAGGATCGCCGTGAGCAGCGCCTTGATGCGAGCCCGGTGCCTGAAGGAAAGTCTGCCAAGGGGCAGCGCGGCTCCTGGCTCAAGGCACTACCGCAGGCCGAAGCTCTAGAGCGGCTGACGTACGGCATCCACGTGGTGGCATTCCCGCTGTGGACCTTCACGCTCATCGCCGGGGCTATCTGGGCCGAGCAGGCGTGGGGGCGCTATTGGGGATGGGACGCCAAAGAGGTCTGGACCTTTGTGATCTTCGTGGTCTACGCGGCATACTTGCACGCGCGGGCCACCACAGGATGGACAACGCGTAAGGCCACCTGGCTGGCCATCGTCGGCTTCGGCTGCATTGTGATGAACTACGCCGTGGTCAATATCTTCTTCGTCGGTCTGCACTCGTACAGCGGGGTCTGATCGCCCGTGCTGCGTTACACCGTCCTGCGGCTGCTGGTCTTTGCAGTCTTTTTGCTGGCGTTCATTTGGATGAACGTCCCCGATATCTGGGCGCTGTTGTTTGCCGCGCTCTTCTCGATGGTGACGTCACTGTTCTTGCTCCGTCGACAGCGTCAGCAGATGGCCGAGCAGTTAGCTGCGACTGTCAAAAAGCAACGGACGAAGCGGGCCAGCAAGATCGCGTCGGAGCGCACGGACGAAGACGAAGAAGACTCCGAGATGGACCGCCGCTAACTGAGCGTTGGGCTAACAACGATGTTGCGGCTAACCCTTCCCCTGCTGACAGACCCTCACCCTGCTAACAGACCGCTATCTCACGTGCGCACCATCACGCTATAGCGCGATGGTGTATGCCGAGCGTAGTTCTGTGCACAGAGGGCGACCTCGTCAGCTTGAGATCATCAGACCAGCGGTGAGCAGCACCGCGTAGCCCAGTTGCGTCAGGCTGGTGCTGCCGAGCACGGGCACCAGCTCGCTACCGAGCGCGCCACTACGGACGGTGCGCACCGGCACCCAGGCCAGCGGTAAGGCGCCCAGCGCCAAGAGCGCCCACAGATGACCAACGGCGGCCACGGGCAGGAGAGCAAAGGGCGCCAGCACCAAAGCCACGAAGAAGAGCCGGGTGCGCTGGTCGCCCATTTTGACGGCGAGCGTCAGTTTGCCGACTTGCTCGTCTCCGGGGATGTCGCGCAAGTTGTTGACGACCAGGATCGCGCACGCAAGGGCCCCGACACCCACGGCACCGACGAGCCCACCGAGGGTCAACGACTGGGACTGTGTCCACTGCGTTCCCAGCGTGGCCACCAAGCCGAAAAACACGAAGACCGCTAATTCGCCCAAGCCGCGATACCCATACGGTCGAGCCCCGCCGGTGTACCGCCAGGCGGCCACAATCGCGGTCGCTCCCACCAACAGCAGGATCCAGGCGTTCGACAAAGCGACCAGGGCTAGCCCAACCACGGCAGCGATGCCGAAGCACCCGAAGGCCGCGAGCTTGACCATCCCTGGGTCGGCGAGGCCTTGACCCACCAGGCGCACCGGGCCCACCCGCGTCGCGTCGGTGCCCCGGACACCATCTGAGTAGTCGTTGGCGTAGTTGACGCCCACCTGCAAGGACACGGCCACCACGAGCGCCAGCAGGCCCATGCCGAAATTGGCTTCGCCTTCGGTGAAGGCGGCCCCGGTGCCGACAGCGACGGGGGCGAAGGCAGCGGGAAGTGTGCGGGGGCGCGCTCCGGCGACCCACTGGGCGACATCGGCCATTGAGTTATATGCCGCGCAAGAAGTCGGGGTCGTCATCGGGGCCGAGCGGCCCGCGAGTCTGCCCGCCCCGACCGGGCGCTCCCTTGGGCCGGCCAGCCATGAGCCACGCGACACCACCGACGACCGGGAACACCAACGTCACGACGACCCAAGCCAGCTTGGGCAGATTGCGCACTTCGTTTCGATCGGTGCGTGAAACATCGACAAAGCAGTAAGCGACAAAAGCCACGATGGCGATAGTCAAGAGAGCGCGTGCCACTAAGGTCCTTCGATTGATTGGGGGAGACCCTATATTCTGCCATCTTCCTGAACGAACGCTGCTCGGACCTCTGCCGCGTCGACTTTGCCGCTGGGCAGCCGAGGAAGTGCCGCCACCAGGGCGATCTGAGCCGGCAACGCGTACGCAGCCAGGGAGGGCCGCAAACGCGACCGGAACCAGGTAGCCGGGTCGCCGAGGAGCGACGCCGCCGCCGCTCCCGGGGCAGCAAGCACGATCATGGCCGCCACCCGGTGGCCCCACTCTGCATCAGGAAGACCCACGACGGCGGCTTCGGACACCTCGTCGAGGGTGGTCAGGGCATCGACCACCGCTTGGGGGTGCACCTTCTGCCCGCCGGTGTTGATCACGTCGTCGATCCGACCTAAAACGCGCCAGCGCCCGGAGGTCTGACCCGGCAGGGGCGCATCCTGTATGCCGATATCACCAGTCTTGAACCACGACTGCCCCTGGTGCGTCACGAAGGAGGCGGCGGTGAGGTCCGGGCGGTCGGCATACCCCTGCGCTAGCGTCGGCCCGCCGATCAACACCCTGCCCGGCTCGCCGCTGGGACCATCGGTGCCCACCCGCACGCCGTGCAGCGGTATGCCGTCATAGACACACCCGCCCGCCGTCTCCGTCATTCCGTAGGTGTGGGTCCAGGCAACCCCCGCCTCGGTGAGCCGACGGGCGGAAGACGGGGTCAGGGCTGCGCCGCCGATCAGGACCCGGTCAAACGAGGCCAACGCCTGCGCCCCAGCCGACGTGGACAGTAGCCGGTGAACGTGCGTGGGGACCAACGAGACGTACCGGCGCTCGCCCGCGCTCATCCGCCCTACTGCCTGCACGAACGCCTCGCTGGTGAACGGAGCATGCGGAGTCATCTGCACGGGGTCGAGGCCGGAAACGAAGGAGCGGACCCAAACCTGCAAGCCGCCGACGCGGGTGGGGGATAGAGCAGATAGCCATTGGCCGGGCCCACCCAACGCATCATGGGCGGCGTGCGCCGACGCCAGCAGCGCGCCGCTGGTCAGCACCACCGGTGTGGGATAGCCCGTCGACCCGGACGTGCCCACCACGACACACCCTTCACCGGTGAGTTGGTCACGCAGCGCCGCAAAAAAATGGGGGGGAGCAGTGTGACTGAGGTCAAGGTGCTCGATGTCCGTCACGACGTAGCGGCAGCCGAGAGTGTGTGCGATCAGCCTTCGTCGGGAGGCGACAGTTGGCTCAGGCCCAGATCGATGAACCAGTCATCGTCGTATTTCTTCAGGACGAAGGTCTGCTCGCCAAAGCCTGCCGCGAACAAGTCGGAGAAGTTGTCTTTGTCGACCTTCGCGGTGTCTCCCTGCACGTCTGCGCCGCTGATCTCCATGACTCCCAGGATCGCTGCCTGTTCGTCGGTGATCTCGCCCTTGGTCTGGCCCGGGATGGTTGTCTTGCAAATATCCAGGAGCTCTTTGTCGTCTTTGAGCGGCCCGGTTCCCTCACCCTGAAGGTCGGCCATCAAGGTACACATGTCGGGGTCGGCATTGGCGATCGCCGTGATGAATTCCTTGGTGACGTCGGCGGCGGCTTGACCGTCGGCTCCGCCTTCGACATCGTCATCGGGCCCGCCGGTCTCTTCGGCGGCGTCCCCGGTGGCACCGGCGCTGTCTCCGGTCGTTTCGGACGCGTCGTCGCTTGGGGCTGAGGTTGACGTGGTCAAAGCGGTGTCGCTCGTCGTTGTTGCGGCGTCGTCGGGGGCCTGCGTCGCGGTGGTTGCCCCGGCACGATCTGTTGGGGTGGTCTCCTCGTCAGAGCTGCAGGCCGACACCGCAAGGGCGGGGATCGCAACAGCGATCACGAGTGCACGACGCATAGTGGAGCCTTTCGAGCGTGAAGGAGATGAACGCCTCATGAGGCTACAGGCGGCAGCGCTTCGCGTCGAAGCCGTCACGGTGACGTTCTCGTGGGTGAAGCTGGGTCAGGCCAGTGAGGATCTATCAGAAATACCAGGGGTATGCCGACCAGTCCGGCGCTCGCTTGCCCAAAAAGGCGTCTCGACCTTCCACCGCTTCGTCGGTCATGTAGGCCAAGCGGGTCGCTTCCCCGGCGAACACTTGCTGACCCATGAGGCCGTCGTCGGTGAGGTTGAACGCGAACTTCAGCATCCGCTGCGCCGTGGGCGACTTACCGACGATCTCGGCGGCAACCACGAGCGCCTCGGCCTCAAGATCGGCGTGCTTGACCACCAGGTTGACCGCACCCATCCGCTGCATTGTCGCTGCGTCATACGGGCGCCCCAGGAAGAAGATCTCGCGGGCGTTCTTTTGTCCCACCATCTTGGCCAGGTATGCCGACCCGTAGCCAGCGTCGAAGCTGCCCACGTCGGCGTCGGTCTGCTTAAACCGGGCGTGCTCGGCCGAGGCGATCGTCAGGTCGCAGACCACGTGCAACGAATGCCCACCCCCGGCGGCCCATCCGTTGACCACGGCGACCACCACCTTGGGCATGGTGCGAATGAGGCGCTGGACCTCCAGGATGTGCAGCCGCCCCCCGGCAGCCTTGACCCTCGCCTCGTCGACCGATTCGGCGCCCTCCCCGTCGGCATACTGATAACCGGAGCGGCCCCGGATGCGCTGGTCCCCACCGGAGCAGAAGGCCCGACCGCCGTCCTTGGCGCTGGGGCCGTTGCCAGTCAGCAGGATGACGCCGACGTTGGGCGTCATCCGGGCGTGGTCGAGTGCCCGATAGAGCTCGTCGACGGTATGTGGCCGGAAGGCATTGCGCACGTGGGGGCGATCAAAGGCGATCCGCACACACCCGGTGGATCGAGCCCGGTGGTAGGTGATGTCGGTGAAATCGAATCCCGCCACCACGTCCCACGCCTCGGGGTCGAAGGTTTCGGAAACGGCCACGCTGGTGTCATCGCTCACAGCGCCCCAGACTAAGCGCATGAGTCTTCGCTGGTACACCGTCGTCGTCGACTGCCACGATGTGCAGGCCCAAGGCCATTGGTGGGCAGCGGCGCTGGACTGGCACATCGTCTACGACGCGGAAGACGAAGTGGTGATCATCCCAGGCTGGGAGGACCCCTCGACCGTTAC